>CANHJR010000039.1 GCA_947461165.1 Saprospirales bacterium
AGTATCTCATCAATTCCATGAACTGGAAATGGCGAATATACATCATCAATTTCAATTCCATCTGCCTTGACAGTTGTTATCGCCTTCATAAGATCATCTTCATGGGAATATACACTGTATATGTAATTCTTATGTTCTCTTTTACCAGGATTTGTCATAATTTATCTTTATTAAATCTTTGGTTATTAATGTGATTGGTTTTTATGTTTTTCTTGAGCAGCTTCAGATATCGAGGAGAAAATTGCTTTTACTTCAGCGATTGCAATCACTGGGAACGTTCTTGTGAATAGTAAGAAACAAGTGAAGAATAATCCCAAACTACCAATAAAAATTGAAATATCTACCCAGGTTGGAGAGAAATAATTCCAACTAGAGACCAAGAAATCGTGATGAAGTGAAGTTACAATAATTACAAAACGCTCAAACCACATTCCTACGTTTACGAAAATAGACATAATAAAGCTTACAAATACAGATCGTCTAAATTTCTTAAACCAAAACAACTGTGGCGAAAGAACATTACAGGTCATCATACTCCAGTATGCCCACCAATAATCACCAAAAGCTCTATTGTAAAACGCATACTGTTCGTATAAATAGCCTGAGTACCAAGCAATAAACAACTCCGTAATGTATGCAATACCAACAATAGAACCAGTTAAAACAATTACCTTATTCATGGATTCAATGTGAGCTATAGTAATATAATCTTCCAATTTCTGAACCTTTCTTGTAATTAACATCAGTGTTTGAACCATTGCAAAACCAGAGAAAATAGCACCAGCAACGAAGTATGGAGGAAAAATAGTTGTATGCCAACCAGGAATGACAGAAGTGGCAAAGTCAAAAGATACGATCGTATGCACTGAAAGTACAAGTGGAGTAGACAAACCGGCTAGAACTAGCGATAAGCTTTCAAATCGAGACCATTGTACAGCAGTACCTCTCCATCCAAAACTTAGGATGTTATAAATGTTTTTTCGTTTAGCTGTTTTGGCTTTATCACGAATTGTTCCAAAGTCAGGCATCAATCCGGAGTACCAAAACAAACAAGATACCGTGAAATATGTCGAAATTGCAAAAACGTCCCAAAGCAATGGCGAGTTGAAATTAACCCATAGTGGACCTCGTGTATTCGCGTAAGGAAAGATAAAAAATCCCTGCCAAATTCGACCCATGTGAATCAAAGGGAATTGACCTGCACAAATAACTGCAAAAATAGTCATAGCCTCGGCAGCACGGTTAATACCAGTTCTCCATTTTTGTTTAAATAGAAGTAGAACAGCTGAAATCAGAGTACCAGCGTGACCGATACCTACCCACCAGACAAAGTTCGTTATATCCCAAGCCCAGTTAACTGTTTTCTGAAGTCCCCAAACACCAATACCTTTGAAAATGGTCCAACTAACTGCAATAACATATAACAACAATCCTGCTAATGCAAAACCAAAAGCTATTTTCCAATCTCTTGGAGGAGTTCCTTCGGTATTTCTTACGATATCTTCCGTAATCTGACCATAGGTTTTATCCTTACCAAGTATAAGTGGCTCTCTTAAAAGCGAATCTACATGCGACATATTTCTTAAAATTTTTCTGTTGTCTTATGATTGTATTAACAAATTCTTTATTATAATCTTGTTACTTCTATTGTTATACCGTTTTTTTAAGGTCTCTATTTCTGACTTTAGTCAAATAAGTGACGTTAGGTTTTGTATAAATTTCTTCTATAACTCCAAAGGCTCTCTCATCTTCCGAACTTGCGAATGCTTTTGTATTTTTATTATTCACATCTCCAAATACGATTGCATTCGTCGGACAGGCCGATTGACAAGCTGTCTGAATATCCCCGTCTCTCAATTCTCGACTTTCCTTCTTAGCTTCTAATTTACTAGCTTGAATTTTCTGCGTACAGAAACTACACTTTTCGATTACACCTCTGGAACGCGTCACTACATCTGGATTTAAAACCATGCGAGCGACTGAATCTGTTCTATTGAGTGGATCTTCATCATTACCAGATCCCCAAGCATCAGCACCTTGATAATCAAACCAATTGAATCGTCTTACTTTGTAAGGACAGTTATTAGCGCAATATCTAGTTCCAATACATCTGTTATACGCCATTTGATTAATTCCTTCAGAGCTATGGTTTGTTGCGGATACTGGACAAACGTTTTCACAAGGGGCATTATCGCAGTGTTGACATAACATTGGTTGGAATGTTACATCTGGATTGTTCACATCGCCGGTATGATATCTATCGATTCGAAGCCAATGCATATCGTGAGAACGATGTACTTCGTTCTTACCAACTACCGGTACATTATTTTCAATATTACAAGCAACCACGCAAGCACCACATCCTACACAAGAGTTTAGGTCGATAACCATTCCCCATTTGTGACCAAGTGATTCGTGCTTTGGATATAAGGTCACCAAATGATGTTCAATCCATTCTTTTCGACCCTTCCCTAAAATGGTATTACCAGCTTCTGGATTTGCTTTATACTCTGCCAATGTAGTTTCCTTGATCAAATCACGTGTTTTCTCACCACCCAATCCTTTGTGATTCAAGGTGAAATAAGACTGAACAGATGCCAGTTTATCATATTCTCCCGAATTTGAAACTTCTACTTTCGTAGCAATATTGGAGTCGTTACTCGAGAATTGATATGCATTAGCTCCATATTGATATTCTGCATTGCTTGTTTTGGTACGACCAAAGCCAAATTTCATACCAAGTGTTCCAGGTGCAACTCCTGCAACGGAAACTACTGGAAGCGAAACGGTCTTTCCATTGATCTTAACATTTAATATCGCGTAACGTTTTTCATTAAGAATGTCATCTGCGCCCATTTCTTTGACATCGGCAGGATTCGCTATAAAATAATTGCCCCAAGTCATTCTAGATACAGGATCTGGAAGCTCTTGAATAAATGGATTATCAGCAGATGAACCATCGCCATGAACTGTTTGATAAAACTTGATTTCGAACTTAGATTTTGGATAATCCGATTGCAATTTTGCGATCGATTCACTGACTGCAGATGCATTAAATGCATTTGAACCGCTTATTGTTGAATTTCCTGACTCACCCTTCATAATGGTATATGACCAAAATCCATCAAAATTTGCATATTCACCACTGTTGTTATAGCTTGCCGCAGTTCCTCGAATGACATCATAATAGGTGCCAGTAGCACCAGACCAAATCATCAAAGACTGCTGAGCTTGACGGGTATTAAAGAGCGGAGAAATAACAGGTTGACCAATAGAATAAATTCCTTGTTTCGGCTCATAATCATTCCAACTTTCTAAATAGTGATTTGTTGGACAAATATATTGACAGACAGAAGATGTTTCATCAATTCTATCGGAAAAGGAAATTGAAAGATCAAGTTTTTTGATTTGTTCAGCTAACTTATCTCCATTGGACATGGAATAAACTGGATTGGAATCTAAAAATAAAACCGCTTTTATAGAACCCGCACTAAGATCTGCATTAAATGCATCTAATTCAACTTTCGTTCCTTTTTTATAATTAACGGCTGAACCAACAGATACCGTATTGCCAATGGCTCCTAAAAAGCTATTCACAGCATACGTTAATATTTGTGCATTCTTATCATTTGTTCCGTTGACAACAAGAATAGACTTTCCTGCATCTTTTGCTTGAAGCAAAGCATTTTTTACCGCATTTACTCCTGGAATTGTTGATGAGGTGCCACTTGTAAGTGCACTATATAGATCACCAACAAATCTTGCTTCTTCTGAAGCAGAAACTACAAATTTCTCATCTGCTGTTGCACTAGACGCTGAAGGTACTGATTCAACATGAATGTGCTTCGACATATTGGTACTTTCTTTCGAAACTTTTCTTCGAAGAATATAGTCTTTTGAATATTCAATTGGACTCAACCACGTGGCTAAGAAGTCTGCCCCTATAGAAAGGATGACATCTGCATTAGCAAAATTATAGTTTGGAAGTGTTTTAGTTCCAAAAGATTTTTCAGTCGCCTCAATCAATCCAGAATAACTCATTGCATCATGAGTGACATGGATAGCATTGGAGTACTTTGCTTTAAACTGTGCTATTACAGCATTCGTGGAAGGGCTATTAATCGTAGAAGAGACAATGGCTATTTTACCACCAGATGCATTGATTTGAGATAATTTTGCTGCAATTTCGCTATCTACTGTTTTCCAATCAGAATCTTTGCCTGCTTTCTTTGGGTTTTGGTGTCTATTGGAGTCATATAGCGTAATTATTGAGGCCTGAGCAAGAGCCGTCGTTCCGCCTTTGGTCACTTTTGAATCAGGATTTCCTTCAATTTTGATAGGTCGTCCGTCACGGTTTTTAACCAAAATACTTACATAGTCTCCGCCTTGTGCATAAACTGAAGAATAATAAGAAGCGATACCAGGTGCAATCTCTTCAGGTCTATTGACATAAGGGATAGACTTTTTTTCAGGTATGGAACATCCTGCAGCAATTGTTGCTGCACCCACTGTAAAACCAAGAGTTTTTAGAAAATCTCTACGGTTCGTGTCATTATCCGTTATTGGTTCCAATATACCTTCTAGAACAGGAAGATCATCTCCAAATTCTTTATGGTCTGTTGGCAGGCTATTGTTTGGTTCTAATTCTGCGAATGATTGCCAATATTTTTTCTCTTGCATATTCTTTTGGTTATAGCAGATTTTATATAATATAGATATTGATAATAGTTATTAGTAGTGACATTTTTGACATTCCGTACCACCGATGTCGCTAACAGTTACTCGTTTACGAGTTCCATTTTTGATTTCTTCGTGGAATTTAGCAAATGTCTTATAATAAGCATTGTCAACGAACTGAACGTCATGATTTCTGTGACAATTGATACACCATCCCATAGAAAGTGGAGAGTATTGATAAACTTCTTCCATTTTCTCTATTGGACCATGACAGGTTTGGCATTCAACTTTTCCAGCTGTAACATGCTGCGCATGATTAAAATAAACATGGTCTGGTAGGTTGTGAATACGAACCCATTCTACAGGTTTTGGTTGTTTAGAATAGGTACTTGTATTTGGATCCCAACCAACAGCTTCGTATATTTTGGCAATTTCTGATTTTCCATATTTTGGACCTTGTTGAACTGCTTTGTGACAATTCATACAAGTTGAAACGGAAGGAATATTTGCGTGTTTTCCATCTGCTGCAGTAAAATGACAATATTGGCACTCAATTTTGTTCTTACCAGCATGTAACTCGTGGGAGTAGCGAATTGGTTGCGTTGGTTGATATCCTTGCTGACGACCTAAATTCATCGCAGACTTTCCAAGAGCAAAAACAAAAAGTAATGTGGTAATAAGCATAAGCCCTGATTTGAATGAAGACTTCAAATAGAATGGCGTCTTATCTTCTTCGGCTAGTTCTAGAGTGTATTGTTTATCACCACTTTTATTGATAGACATACCAGAAAGGCTCTTTGATGCTCGTCCCAATAGATAAACTAAAACCAACAAAAGAAGTAAAGCAACAATAATAGATGTACTATATGATGATTTACTTTCTGTGTCTACAGCTGCCATAGTGGTTGACACCGAAGTTCCAGCGGGCGCAGCAGCCGCAGGATTTGCTATATATGCCAAAATATTATTCAACTCTTCATCAGAAATCTGACCTGCAAATACGGTCATGGCACTAGCATCATAGGTTTGCATTTTCACGGCATAAGGCATACCTGCTGATACAGGATCATTCCAATTTGTAATCCAAGATCGAAGCCATTGTTCACCTGATTTGCCTTTGAAGTCTCCAGCTGCTTTCCATCTATCGATGACTCCTTCGAGTGCTGGACCAGTCATTTTTTGTTTTAGATCAACAGCATGACAGCTTCCGCACTTGGATCGAAAAGTAGCCTTACCTGCCTTAGCATCTTGTGCATAAAGCGAAGTGCTCACATTTGATAACAATATAACAACAAGAAGAATAGCGACTTTTTTGAGTTTGTGTGCCATTTCGTAGTTTTGAGGTTTACTATATTTTAAAATTCGTGGGCAAATATACGCACTGTTATCTTTTTGATTCCTGAATTCTTTCACTAATTTTCCACATTCTAAAGTTTAATAAAATTACTTATTGAAACTCAAATAATTATCTCATTTTATACTCTTTTTTCATTCTATCCATAGATCGTTTATTCTCCCGATCCTTTATAGAATTTCGTTTGTCAAAGACTTTCTTTCCTTGTGCTAACGCAATATCGAGCTTTATAAAGCCGCGTTCGTTGATCCAAAGTGATAGTGGAATAATCGTTAAACCTCTTTCTTTTACTTTAGCAAGCAATCCATTGATTTCTTGCTTCCGAAGAAGCAATTTCCGTTCCCGATTTGGCTGATGGTTGAGATAGCTGCCATATTCGTATTCTCCGACATTCATGTTTTTAATATAGAGTTCATCTTTGCGAAAATAGCAAAAGCCTTCATTGATACTTATTTTTCCGGTGCGAATCGCTTTAACCTCAGTGCCCCGAAGTTCAATAGCTGCCGTATATTTTTTTATGATATTGAATAAGAAATTAGCCTTCTTGTTATCTATGCGAATGTCGCCCTTTATTTTGATCATTTGAATATGTTTACAGATATAATTTCCAAATGCCGATGAAAATAGATAGGCTATTGATCATGATTGTACCATTCAATCCTCGATATCCTTCTTGGTCAATTTTTCCAAGATAAATTGAAATCGAAAAAAGTAAACTCGCAAAAACAGTTGTATAAGTTATTATAAAACCAAAGCAACCGATCATTGCAAGGAGAGCAAAAAAAAAATTAATTAGAGATACGACCTGAACAATTTGAATCATTTCACAAAAGTAGCAATATGTAAACAATGAGCATTGAAAATTGAAATAAAACTAAAAACAATATTTCAGTACAGGATTGACACCAAGCAAAAATTAAAGGTGTTCAGATATGTCAATTATTCAATATTTTTACCTCTTTAAATTTTAAAGAATTTATTTAACTGGAACCTCAAATGACAAAAAAGCCAGACAATATCGTTCATTCAGAAGAAGATGGTTATAACGCGAAACTACTGCCATATGCAACAACAGTGGGCGCTCCAGTCATCAAAATAGATGATGTGGTCAATTGGAAGGTAAAAGGAATTCACAACGTCAATAAGGATATCGCCTCTAAGTTTGATGAATTGAAACAAGAATATCAAAAATTGGTCAAGGAATTCCAATGGAATGAACTGGTATATAGCGCCAAGTTTTCATTCGAACCAGTTGTTGGAGAAATTTATTATGTTTATATTGGAAAAGATGGTCAAGAATTTTTATCCCTCATCGGCCCCAAAGAATGGAATCAGGAGTATGTCGCAACAACTAAATTGAATAGCGAAAGGAAATGGATTTTGTTGCATAGTGCAGATTCTGATGAGTAGAATTTGTTTAGAAATTCCTTCTCACGTCTCTTAGTGTTGCAATGCTTCTACAGAATTGTAGTGAGACATTTGGCGTCGAATCCAGGACTTACGACGCAAAACGTATTTGGTAGGCTTATCGGCCTTGTAAATAATAGGATTAGGCAATGTCGAGGCTAGCAAGGCGGCTTCATCGCTAGATAAATTGATAGCATCTTTGTGAAAGAAATATTGAGAGGCTGCTTGCACTCCATAAATACCATTTCCAAATTCAATCACATTGAGGTAAACTTCCATGATTCGATCTTTGGACCAAAGCAACTCAATAAGAATTGTAAAATATGCTTCTATAGCCTTGCGAATATAATTTCTATGAGGCAAGCAAAACAAATTTTTGGCTGTTTGTTGGGAAATAGTGCTTCCTCCTTTCAGTTTTCGACCACGTTCATTGTTGCGTAAGGCTTTTTTTATAGCCTTCATATCAAATCCATTGTGTGAATAGAACAATTGATCCTCCGCACAAACCACTGACATTTGCATTTTTGGGGAAATATTGCTTAGTGCTTCCCAATCTTTTGCAAGGTAAATCTTTCGATCCGATTCAAGCACTTGTACACCGATATTGTATATCATCGTAGGAGTGAAGGGCACAGGAATAAATCGAAAGATAATAACGGATCCAATACTAAGAATTAAAAACCATTTTATGAATTTAAAAAGTTTTTGGACAATTATTTTCCAAATGGATCTTGGGACGCTTTGTTGATGATTCATTGTTTCCATTTGATTTGAATAGCTTGAGAATATTTGATACAAGTTTCGATAAAAGATGAAGCTGCAATGTGAAAGCCTTCAAATCCATCGCGAAATCCTTGCAAGAATACATATCCTTTTACAAATTTGAAGACTGGGTTTATGAGAAGTCCGAAT
>CANHJR010000040.1 GCA_947461165.1 Saprospirales bacterium
AGGTCAATAAAAATTTGGCGGTAACGCTCCTCTTGGGCATTATCATCTGACAAGATTATGATATCATAATCCTTCATCTGAAACTCCTCTATCGTTTGATGTAATTTGTTAAAATTTTTATGAATCAGCGGCGTATGCTCTATTTCACTATTGAGTCTTTCCTGAAGGACAATCTGTTTTCGTGGTTTTAAAATTCCCTTAATCGTTGATTTTTGGATGATTATGTTTTCTAACCCTTCATCGAGATCGTTTTCTAATTCTGAATACTCTTTGATTATTTGAGACATTTTTTTCTCAAGCCTTTCGGATTCTTCTGACCAGAGAATATTTCCCTTACAAAAATCTAAGATGGTCCGAACTTCAGCATTTTTATTTATTCTTAGTTTTGGGTTTGTACTAATTGTGACTTTCTGTAAGTCAGAAACCGACAATTGGTTTTCGATGTCGAAGTGGCGTATGGACTCTACTTCAATATCAAACATCTCCACCCGAACTGGTTGCGTATACGCAAATGAAAATATATCTAAAATGTTTCCTCGAATGGCATAATGTCCAGCCTCATATACAAATCCAGATCTTTCATATCCATGTAGCTCGAGGTATTCAATAATAGAAGAAAGGCTAAGTTTCTCGCCGACAGTTATAGATCTTAAATGTTCAGAGTCATTGGTGACTAAGAACTTTTCGATGGCTGCTTCAGGGTAAGTCACAACTATTTTTGTCTGACCGCGACGGATAGATTCCAAATCTGCTATTTGACCTAAATATCTCGAATCATTCTGCGTTAAAACGTTATTCTTTACAATGAATGATGATTTAAAAAAACAAGTGGAAATTCCGGTTTTTAATATCGAAATGTCATGAAAAAGAGCTTCTGCGCTAGAATAGTCTTCAAACACAACAATAACTGTTAAATCCGTGTTTTGGGCTATGTTTAAGACTAAAATAGAGTCAAAAGAGGTGTTCGTACGCACAACAATTGTTTTGTCGTCTGTTTGTAGCGATTCTAGGATCTTCTGCGATCTTGTATCGGAGTGATATAACGAACAAAGTTGGTGCATCTTACTAGGTGAGACTAAAGAATTTTCAATAAGAATAAGGTAATGTATCTAAGAGTTCATCAAATCTTCTATTTCCTCCGCCTCTATCGGGCAGGATTCTAATAAATCAACCACTCCTTTAGAAGAAACAATGAGGTCATTCTCTATTCTGACTCCCAATTTTTCATCCCAAATGTAGATACCTGGCTCATTGGTTATCACTGCATTTTCAGCTATTTTATGGTAGTGATTTCCTACATCATGTACGTCCAAACCAAGAAAATGACCCAATCCATGTGGAAAATACTTGCGATATAGCGGGTTATTTGGGTCCTGATTTTTGACATCATTTGCATTTAACATTCCTATTTCAATTAGCTTTTCTTCCATTATTTTTTTACCATCATTGTTCCATTCAAATAATGACATATTGTTAGATACTAGTTTTTTACAAGTCTTAAAAACATCCAATGTGGCGTTGTAAATTTGCTTTTGTCTAACAGAAAATTTGCCTCCAAGAGGAATTGTTCGGCTTAGGTCAGACGCATAATTAGAATAACTACAGCCAAAATCCATCAACAATATTTCACCTTTAACAAGCGGTCTATTGTTGTCATTGTAATGAAGAACACAAGAGTTCTCTCCGCTAGCTATAATGGGGTTGTAGGCGTGACTCGCTTTGTTCAAATTAAATTGATAAGTAATAAATGCTTCGATTTCATGCTCTGACTTGAAATTCCTGATCTCTTGAAGCAATTTTACAAACGTATTTCTTGTAATGTCTGCAGCATGTTGCATTACCTTTATTTCATCTGGCGACTTTGAAATTCGCAAGGCTGAAAGAATTGGTGCACTTCTTTCATAATTGTGCGCTGGATATTCTTGTTTTAAGTTTTTAAATGCCCGAATATCCATATAATCACCATCGAAGTGAGCGCGATCGTGTTCGTTCAGGTTTATATATACATTCTCTGCGTAATGCATCATCGTTGCTAGGAGTTGTTTCGCGCCTTTATTCCATGAAACTTGATTAATTCCTGATATTTCTCGCGCCTCATCTATGGTAAATTTAAATCCTTCCCAGACTTTGATATACTCACTTGTTTCTTTTATAAATAGATTTTCTTTCCACAATGGGTTGGGGGCATCTGGGTATAATATTAAAATTGTTTCCTCTTGATCAATTCCGGATAAATAAAACGTATCTGGATTTTGAAAAAAATTATGCGTCGCATCTGCTGACTTCTGAAAAATGTCACCTGAATAGAATATCGCCAAAGAGTTTGGTTTCATTCCTTTTACAAAATTTGCTCTGTTTTGAACAAAATGGCTTTGAGGTAGTGATTGTATTCGTTTCATTTATTTTTATCTTTCTTAAGCTTCAAAAAAAATGTCGGTCTTCTATATGACCGACATTTTTCTATTATGAAATAATTTAATTATAAAACATATCCAATTGTTAAATATGTTGACCAACTCGTTATTTTTGGACCTTTTCCTCCAGTCATATTCCAAAACATTGGCTTTACTCCAAGACTAACTGCGCACATTCCTCGTTTTTTTAATGCCAAACGCCAGCCCACCTCTGTTTTAGCGCCTAGGTTATAAAACGCTATTTGGTTTTCTAACGTTCTCGAATTAACCTCAAGATCTAGGTTTTTTGATGTGATATATGATTTGCTAGAAATTGCAAAGTTATTGACCATTGCAATATTCCAAAACATTCCTTCAGGAAATTTTTTTGTAATATTAAACCCAAATCCAACTGGCACCTCAATAGAGCTGGTCGTCGTGGTCAGCCCCTGTCGGTTGTCCGTAGGTGAAATAGATTCTTGAGAGCGATACAGACTGCTATGGTTATAGTTCAAACCAATAAAAACATACTTCTTGCGGACATATGTGTGCAAAAACTCTACTCCTGCTGTCGTTCCAAGTCTAACTTTATTGAGATCGGCATCGCCGACATTTGTAATTAAGCCTATCTCTGGACCACCAAAAACTCTTAATCGATTCTTTCTTATTTGTGCTTCGACACTTATCGTTATCGTTAATATTAAAACAATAAAAACTGCTTTTCTCATCTCTCGTTTAAATTTATTACTGCAAATTTAATTTGTTTTTAACTTTATGCATTATTATTTTACTGAAAGGATGACAAATATAGAAAACGTTATGACACAAGTGGTTTTTGAACCATTGCCAAAGAGGATAACATATTTAGATTCAATTCTTTTTATCGGCTCTTGTTTTTCTGAAAACATTGCAAAACGCATGTCCGAAAGAAAGTTTCAATCGCTAACCAACCCCCACGGAATACTCTTTGACACATTCTCTATTGAATCATGTCTCAAAGATATCATTTCGCTCAAATCTTATTCTGAAGAAGATTTGTTTCAATATAACGAAATCTATCATTCTTGGAATCATCACTCAAGCTTTTCACATATTGACAAAAACATAGCTGTCCAAAACATTAATGAGACGATAAAAGTATCGGAACAATATTTAAAAAAAACGAATCATATCGTCATAACTCTTGGGTCTGCGTTTTCCTACTATCATATTGCTTCAAAAAAATTTGTCGCTAATTGTCATAAAGTAGCCCAAAAAGAGTTTGAAAAAAAACTAGCAACGATAGCTGAAATATCAAATTCATTAGAGTCTATCTATACTATGATAAAAGCTTTAAATTCTAATGCTCAAATAATCATTACGATTAGTCCAGTAAGACATCTGAGAGAAGGCGTGATAAATAACAATCGAAGTAAAGCACGATTGATTGAGGCTGTCCATCAATTTCAAGACAATCACTCTGATGTTTATTACTTTCCGTCATATGAACTGGTGATCGATTGTCTTCGAGATTATCGATTTTATGATATTGACTTTGCCCACCCCAACATACAAGCGACAAATATCGTTTTTGACTATTTCACAAGATATTGTATCGACAATTCTGAAAAAGAGCATTTAGAAAAATTCTACCAATTGCATCTTGCCACAAAACATCGCTCTAGGTTTCCTCAAACGAATGCCCATAAGGCATTTTTAAAAAAATACCTAACCCTATGTATCGGCTATAAAACTCAATTTTCCCATTTGGATTTTGATGAAGAAATTCATTTTTTTCAAGAGGAATTGTGCTCTTAAAAATTTGGACGAAGCAACTCTTTTGTATAAAAACGTCTTACAATTTCTATGACCTCATCTAAACTATCTGTCATTTGCAATAAATTGTCGTCCCCCGCAGTAATGTAATTTTCTGCAAGCATGCGATTTTTAATCCAATCTTTCATTCCTGTCCAATAATCAATTCCAAACAAAATAATTGGGACGTGATCAATTTTTCTTGTTTGAACCAATGTCAGAACTTCAAATAGCTCATCCAATGTTCCCATCCCTCCGGGAAAAATAACAAACGCCTGGGCATACTTTACAAACATCACTTTTCGAACAAAAAAGAAATTATGGTTAAAGGACTTGTCTATATCTATGAACTCATTGGGTTTTTGTTCGTGAGGAAGAACGATATTCAACCCTACCGACTTTCCTCCTACCGCCTGTGCACCTTTGTTGGCTGCCTCCATTATGCCCGGTCCGCCACCTGTAATAACTCCATATCCTTCATTACATAGTTTTGCCGCACAATCCATTGCTTGCTGATAATATTGATTGTCTGGTTTTGTGCGAGCAGAGCCGAAAATTGATACACAAGGGCCCACTGTCGGCAACTTATCAAATCCTTCGACAAATTCGCTCATAATTTTAAAAATTAACCAAGATGATTCGGCTTTGATTTCGCTCCAATTTTTCTCCATTATTTTTTTGAATGATTCTATATGTTATTCAATAATTCTAAGTTTAGCAAACCTCATAAGTATCTTTTTCGTCTGGTTGTTGTCAAAATCGATCGTCGCAATGCGCTGGTCGCCCTCTCCTGATATATCATTGATAAGTCCAAAACCAAAGTGTGCATGTTGAATTCTCATTCCAGAATTTATTGTGTTTGGATTGTCTGCTTTAAAATCCGTTGTGTCTTGATTTATAATTGATTGGGATTGCTTGATTGAATTGATCGTTTGATTGGGCTGATACTGGACCGTTCGTTTTGGCTCAAGTTGGTTGTCAGATGGTGCTTTTGAAAAACCTTTGTATTCCACCAATTCCTTGGGTAATTCTGTCAAAAATCGGCTTGGATCCGACGGGTTGATTTGTCCAAACTTATATCTGCTTCTCGCAAAGGATAACATCAGGTGGCTCTCGGCTCTGGTAATTGCAACATAAAACAATCTTCTTTCTTCCTCTAAATCATCTTCAGAATACATTGATTTCTGTGATGGAAATAAATTTTCTTCCATTCCTACAATAAAGACCGAGTTAAACTCTAAGCCTTTCGAGGCATGTATTGTCATTAGTTTCACCGAAGGCTTGTCTTCATTTTGTGTATCCTTATCGGTCAGCAAGGTTACAGACTGCAAAAAAGACCCAAGCAACTTGTCTTCTGATGTTTCTATATTATCATCCACCTCATCGTTTTCGACAAATTCTTTGATACTATTTAGCAATTCTTGTGTGTTTTCGTATTTACTAACACCTTCAACGGATTTGTCAGCATAAAGTTCCGATTGTATTCCAGATCCCTTGGCGATTATGGATGCTAATTCATACGCATTTTTGTCTTGTTCCAATTGACATGATCGAATGAGAATATAAAAACTTTGAAGATTTTCTGCTACTCGCCCTGTCAATATTTTGAGCGTTTCATTTTGTTCGATGACATCCCAAAGTTTTAAACTATTAGCTGCTGCATAAAGGACCATTTTTTGTATACTCGTGTCTCCTATGCCTCTTAAAGGATAATTAATAACTCGCTTCAATGCCTCTTCATCGTATGGATTTACAACAAGTTTTAGATAAGCTATAAGATCTTTGACCTCTTTGCGTTGATAAAAAGAAATACCGCCATAAATGATGTAAGGAATATTCATTTTTCGTAAGCTTTCCTCAAAAGAGCGGGATTGTGAGTTGGTGCGATATAAGATTGCAAACTCGTCATATTTCAATTGATCTGACATCGCTCTATGAAAAATACTTTCCGCAACTTGTTTTCCTTCGTCATTATCAGAAAAGGTTTGCAATACCGTTATCTTATTACCTACAGTATTATCGGTCCAGATTGTCTTTTCTAATTGGTGTTGATTTTTCTTGATTATGATATTAGCCGTATCTACTATGGTTTTTGTACTTCGGTAGTTTTGTTCTAATTTGAAAACTTTTGTGTCAGAATAATCTTTTTGAAAACTTAAGATGTTATCAATACTCGCACCACGAAACCCATAGATACTCTGCCCATCATCACCAACAACACAAATATTTTGATGAACATCTCCTAGTTTTTTAATAATGGAGTATTGTGCAAGGTTTGTGTCTTGGAACTCATCAACCATGATGTAATGAAACTTATGCTGAAATTCATATAGCACCTCTGGATATCGAACGATAAGCTCATAAAACTTAAGTTGCAAATCATCAAAATCCATAGCATTATTTTGAAAGCACTTTTCAGTATACTTTCGAAAAACGTCCCCCAATCTTGGCCTATGTGCTTCGACATCATCAGCAATCAACTCGGGACTATTCGCATATATTTTATAATTGATCAAATTGTTTTTCAAATTCGAAATTCGAGTATAACAATAGTTTGGCTTATAGGTATCTTCATTGAGTCCTAACTCCTTGATCGTCGCCTTCAAAACAGATTTGGTATCTGCCGAATCATAAATACTAAAATTATTGGTATAGCCCAACATAGACGCCTTGGTTCTCAAAATTCGTGCGAAGACACTGTGAAATGTTCCCATAAAGAGGCTTCTTGCTTCTGTACCAATTAATTTCTCAATTCGTTCGCGCATTTCTTTGCTTGCCTTATTGGTAAATGTCAAGGCTAGAATATTGTATGGTGCCACGCCATTTTCCATCATAAATGCGATACGGTAGGTCAAAACCCTCGTTTTTCCTGAACCTGGGCCAGCATTAATCATCACCGCCCCTTCAAATTCTGTGACGGCTTGTTTTTGAATTTCGTTTAATTCGTCGAGGTAGTGCACGGCGTTTTTCTAGTTATAATTTATGAACTTGTAAAAATAGCCTCTTGTGTTTTGAGATTTCTAGAATCTTTCTAACAATTTACATTTTTCTTATAATGCACTGTCTATAATTTTATATTGTATTGAAGGATTTTAGTAAGTAGTGATTTTAGAACAAACTCTGGCTGCTACAATTGTTTCAATCACCTTTTTTACTATCCTATTTTATGATATCTCAATTTTCTTTAATATTTCCTTAAACCAAAAACTAAATTTTTCTGGAGTACTTATTACTTCTTGAATAAGTTGTTGAGGTTTAATCCATTGAATCGCGTTTACTTCATCTGAATTGAAGGGTATGTCAGCGTCATAGGTTCCTTGAAACACAACATCATATTCGTGCTCAATAAGGCCTGTGGTTTCGTCCTTCGCTTGATATACAAATTGATATAATTCTGACAAAGAGCAACTTATATTCAACTCTTCCTTTAGTCTTCGATCTGCCGCTTCTTGGAAGCTTTCATTTTCTCTTGGGTGGGAACAAACGGCATTCGACCAAATCATCGGCCAGTGGTATTTTGTTTTTGCTCGTTGTTGAATGAGCATTTCACCTTGAGAATTATATATTAGAATACTAATGGCTCTATGAAGAACTCCCTTTTCATGAGCCTCCATCTTATTCATTGTGCCTAGAAATTCATTGGCTTCATTCACCAAAACAACTTTTTCCTCTTTCATTTTATTTCACATTGATTGTAATTCATTCTTTAAACCAACTGCTGTACATTACATAGTTGTTTGAAATTCTTTCAAGCGTATCTTTCTGCAGCTCTTGGCTAATATCCTTGATTTTTCTTGCCGGTACACCTGCCCATACAGATCCCGATTCGATTCTTGTTCCTTCTGTGACAACAGATCCAGCACCAACAATAGAGTTTGATTCCACGACGACATTGTCCATCACGATGGCTCCCATACCTATAAGTACATTGTCGTGAATTGTACATCCATGTACGATGGCTCGATGCCCAATAGAAACATTATTGCCAATTGTTGTTGGACATTTCTGATAAGTACAATGAATGATAGCGCCATCTTGAATATTAACCTTATTGCCAATTTTGATATAATGAACATCTCCTCTGACGATAGCTTGGAACCAAATTGAACATTCTTCACCCATTTGCACATCGCCAACAATCGTGCAATTTG
>CANHJR010000041.1 GCA_947461165.1 Saprospirales bacterium
AACTGTCCAAAAACGAAAGGAATAGAATGAGTAATATTTCCCTTCAGTCGCATAAAGCTATAATCTGAACCCATTAAATCCTTGAGCCCCACGGAGGTATTAAACATCATTATAGGACGAATAGATTTCATACGACGTCTGATGAACTTATTTCGAAACACCGGCTCTTTTATTGCAAATCGATAACTTGCATTGAAGCGAACAGTGGTCAAATTCTCACGGGCAATCACAGAACCGTCATCTTGAATTTCATTGAGGGTATAGAATGAATTTGGAAAGTACCTGTTATAGTCAAATCCTAGATTCGTTTCCTCTCCCCGCTTCCATTCCTTTACCCAATTGGCAGTATGTTGTTCCCGAAGGATAATATCTTTGAGCAAATTGCTTGGTGGACGAAATAGGGATAGAAGCACGTTGTCAAATGCCATCAAACTTTCAGACTCTCCCACACGCTGATAGTCGTGACTAGTTGAGAATTGAAGTTGATGAAAATTATTGTTCTCTGAAGGGAGGTTAAAAATGCCTTGTAATCCATATTTCAATTGATTGTCCTTGATGCCGTATGCCAAGTGTCCACCAATATTAAATCGTGGAAAACTATCAAATATGATACGACCGCCAAATCGAAGTCTTGTTCCTTCATATTCATTGCGACTTACCGACCTGAAGTACCTACCTAGTTCCCAGTTTGCTGGAGGTACAGGGAAAAATCCAGTTGTCGCAACTCTTAGCATATACTTGAGCGTTCTAAACTGCTTGCTTTTGGTAAATGTATCGGAGCGTTTATAGATTCCATCCTCAAAAGTTGTTAGCTTTTCTGCCCGTTTTGAATCCCAGAAAGCGTCATCCGTCTTTTTACGATAGTCTTCGTTGTACACGACCTCTTCTCCAACAAATATGCCATCCTCAATTGGTTGGTTTATAACTTCATTGGTCATCACCTCAGACTGTCGGAATCGAAGCTTGATGAACTTTTTTGCCTCGCGGCTGATGCTCATTGCGATATCCTTCTCATCTTTATAGCAAACCCACTTATCACCAACCTTTCGGAATGCTTGAGACATCGCAAAGTGATTCATAAAATTGATATTGGCTCGCTTATCCAGCGTGATGTCAGCATGCTTGATAGCCCAAGTCCCTTCTTCTACTAGAATTTTTCCGGTAAATCCAAAATCTTCCTTACTTACTGGCGCAAAAGAAAGTCGGTAATTTTTCTTTCCATCTACTTCAAAACTATCTTCCACATAGTATCTATAAAAAATCAAAGCACCATTCGCTGCAGGACCCAGTAGCGATTTATTGGCTATGATCACATTATTGTCATAGATGGAATAATCCTCGAAAGCATAAGATACCAAGGAATACAAACTCTCATTATCAAAAATACGGGTATCCTTGACACCAAGAACGACTGTTTTCTTTTTGTTGCCTTTTTGATAAAATCGAGCACTGGTCTCTCTAAACAATAATGGGCTATATTTCTCTCCATCAGGCGTTTCACTCTGATATTCTAGCATATAACGCAATGGTTTTGTGATAAAGTTTCGACCAAGAACACTCTCTACATTGGCGATATCAACCTCAAACTTGGTATACTTATCGTATTCAATTGATTCAAAAGAAGAAGGCTTGTTTTTGGATTTGTTTTTGATTACATTTCGTATTATTCGAATCGCAATCGTATCTTTTTCAAGCTTCCTCTTACCCGTAATCTTTACTTCTTTTGTTTTTTTTGATTTCTCAGCGAGATATACATCGGTCTTAAATTCAGATCCAAAGACTTCTACTTTTTTCGTTTCATAACCAACAAAGGAAATGTAGACAAACTTTTCTTCCTTGGGGCTTTTGATGAAAAAATTTCCAAAATTATCCGATTTAGAACCGATTTTTTTTCCTTCAAAGTAAATAGTACAAAAAGGCAATACTTCTTTGGTGCGAGAATCCAATACGCGTCCTTTGACTATGGTTTGGGATTGCAGTGTAAATCCAAAAAAGAGTGTTAGAAGGATCGCAATTAGTTTCATAGTTGATATTCTAGTAAATTAAAAGTGTAAATCTACAAGAATTAAATTGAATTTGATCTAGATCTCAGTAGAAAATTGGGGATATTCGAATGAACATCCCCTTGAAAAAAATTAAATAAAATGAAACCAGCTTGTTAAAAGTTAGCTACACTTTGTCGAAAATCAAATATTAAATACTTCTTGACACGATAATGTGTTTTATTGCAATCAAAATTAGACATTATGTTTGCTCATTTTTCTAATCACAAAATTAGGGAGGGTTTCACACAATACGTGTTATGAAACTATTATTAAAATGTTATCCCAATGTTATAAATAAACAAAGAATCATCGCAGCTCTAGCAATTCAAGCCAAAAACTAAAGATTTTTTATAGAAATTACTTTTTCAGAAAATAGTGTCGAAAATAAATAATTATCGCATACAATCCTAATGACATCAGAACTTGAAAGAAAATGTTTATCTCATATGTTCGGCCAAGCCATCCGAAGAAAATGGGATTAAATGCTGCTAAAAACAGTAGAAGTAAATCTTGGTTTTTGAAAAATTCCTTCATTCGTTAGTGCTGGATATAAGTGCGAAAATATGGAAAATCACTATAAAAGTCCTGGCGTCTACAATAAACAATCAACTCTTTGGCTGATAGACCACAATGTTGGCACGATTGAGATTGAGAATTTGTTTGAGTTGTACCTCCAATTCTTGAGATTTCAAACGGGGAAATAACTCTTTCAAATATTCCAATGGTGCCTCCAAGTCTACCGAATCAAACAAGGATAAATAATAAGCTAGTTCGGTATTATTGTAGAGTTTGAATGTCCAGAAGGTCTGAGATTTGTTCAGTACCATCGCGAACTGTCTATCAGAAATCGGTTGAGATCGCAAACTGGAAAAAATGCTTTCAATAGCATCCAAAACCTGAGAATGGATTATACCAGGACTTGATTTGCATTCAATGATCAGGAGGTTGTTCTGTCGATTCTCTGTGGTATAGGCTTGCACCTCAGTACAAAAATTAGAGTCCATTACCAATTGTTGATACAGAATGGATGAATCGCCATTGGCTAGTAAATCAGAAACTAAATCAGCATAAAAGTAGTCATCGAGTCCGAAATCCGCAATATGGATCCCAATAAATAGATGTTCACTTGAAATATTCCTTCGTTGTACTATCTTTCGTTTTCCATAACTTCGTTTAGAGTCCATTGCGGCATCTTCCTTTCCAGGAGCTATGTTTGACAATTTAGAAGCCATCGATTTCAAAATCTCCGATTCAGGTTTGCTCGAAATAACAGTTGCCACTATATTGGATGCAACATAGTTTCGAAGATAAAATGCACGAACATCCTGCACATCGAAATCGGCGATATGCTTTACTTTGAGTCCGATAACTGGCCACTGATAACTATCTGCGTAACAAACTCTGAGAAGAATATGCCAAACATCAGACAACGGAGGATTGATTGATGTTTCTTTGAATTCCTCGATAATAACTTGCTGTTGAAGTATAAACTTGTTTTTTTTTAGCGATAAATTTTGAAAGCGATCCGCCTCGATATCTAAAACTTCATCGATATGTTCATTCAGTACAATTTCATAATAATTGGTCATATCTTGTGAGGTAAAGGCATTGTTTTCACCTCTCAATTCCTGCAGACGTCGATCAAAATCAGGATAATTCTTACTTCCTTCGAACATCATATGCTCAAGAAAATGTGCCAACCCCGTTTTTTCCTTTACTTCATTTACAGATCCAATTTTCAAAAAAAAATTGACCACTGCATGATTTAATTTTGGAATGGAATGAGCAATGATTGTAAGTCCATTCTCTAGTTTTTGTTTTTGCATTTGGATCTGTCCTATTTTTTCAAGTATTTCTCAAACAATTGATCTTGTTCCCACAGAAGATGGAAAATGTTTTCTTTGGCTGCATAGCCATGCGATTCAAATGGAAGCAATACCAACCGAACTGGTGCACCGAGTCCTTTGAGTGCAGCAAAATAACGCTCAGATTGAAATGTAAACGTACCGGCATTGTTGTCTGCAGCGCCATGAACAAGAAGCATTGGTGTCTTCATTCTATGTGCAGTCATAAATGGACTCATATCATTGTATACATTTGGTGCATCCCAATAATTTCGGGTTTCGCTCTGAAATCCAAAGGGTGTCAATGTGCGATTATAAGCGCCACTCCTCGCAACACCACAAGCAAAAAGTTTGGTATGCGTCAATAAATTGGCAGTCATAAAGGCTCCATAACTATGTCCTCCAATCGCGCACCGTTTTCGATCAATATAACCAAGCTTATCCACGGCAGCTACTGCAGCTTCAGCATTGGAAATCAATTGTGGCAGAAAATTATCATTTGGTTCCGTGCTATCTTCACCCACTATAGGAAAGCTTGCATCATCGAGCACGACATACCCTTTATTCACCCAGTAAATAAAAGAACCATAAGACGGGAATGTAAATTCGTTTTCATTCTTAGTGACTTGCCCAGCACTCTTTCGATCCTTGTACTCTGCAGGATAAGCCCAAATAAGCAATGGTCTTTTTTCGCCCTTTTTAAAATCTTTAGGTACATAGAGTGTTCCGCTCAGGGGCAAACCATCTTTTCGAGCATATTGTATAACTTCTTTCTTTACCCCGTTTAATGCTCGAAATGGACTTTGAAAATCCGTCAATTTTGTCAACTGCTCTTGACTTAAATTTCGAATAAAATAGTTTGGAAAATCAGTAGCACTCTGGATTTGAACCAAGAAGGTTCTATCTTTCTTATTCAAGACTTCAAGAATTGTTTCCTTAGATTTCCCTCCATCTGCTGTATACAGTCTTGAAATATTAAAATTATCGATATTCATGGATGAAACAAATGGAAATTGACCATTTTTGGTAAATCCGTCTCCAGTCAATGTCAATTGATCATCTTCAATTGATAGAACATAGAAGCCAAACTCATTCTTTTTGAGAACAAAGGTTCCTGGGTCGGAATACTTGTCTTGGTAGTTTCGATCCCATACCAACCTTGGATTGGTGTCATAGATTGCGGTGTTGATTTTAAATAATTTAGTATTACGGGTATCATACCAGCTCTCACTAACAAGTCCAATATCTTGACGACCAAACTCTATCGCACTAAAACGCTGTTTGAGTCGGGCTATGGGTTTGGCAGAATCCGTAAAAGGAGCCACCCAAGTGTATAACTTTTCGCGATATTCTGCTTTTTGATTGCCGTCACCTCCATCTATAGCCTCTACGAAAAACAAGGTTGCTGACTCATTTGGCTTCCATATAATATTCCTCTTTCCCTCTGGTACACTATTGAATCCCTTTGGCATATTCTCTATTAACGGCTGTTCATTGACAGTTTTGACAAAGGTGCCGCTCTTGGTATATATGGACATTTGAGTTGGGAACCTAGAATATGGAACAAGATAAGAAAATGGTCTTTTAATTTTCCCTACCATGACATAGTTTAAGTCTGGAGAAACAGAGGCAAAAGTATACTTATCTGTAGGCAAAAAATCTCGCACGAATCCTCTAACAGACGCTATTTTCAATTCACTTAGAATCAATGACTCAAAGTTGTCTTCATCGGAAGGTGTTTTTAGGAGGTCTTGGAATGTTCGATTTTGAGAAACCTTGCCTTCACTCGCCATAACGATCGGCCCGTCGGCGATTTCCATACTAGAATTGAGGAGTGGTTTAGAGTATGTTGGGACCATTTTCACAATCAAATGATCATTGTCAACCCAAGAATAAGGTATACCTAGGCACGCATTTAGTCTGAATGGGGTGATTTGTTTGCAAATACCACTAACTGGCATCATAACAAACAAAGCCAAACCAGAATCATTGGCTACGCAGAAAGCATATCTGGAATCGTCCGGACTATAGCTAGCATAGCAGATTTTTGCATTTTCTGGAAGGTTTGAGGCGTCGTAAGTAGAATTTGATACTAAGTTTTTAACCTGTAACCTTGTATTGTAAGTCATACTGGAACTAACATGAAGCTGTGTATTGATGCGCAATCCCGCTAGCTTCATCTCTGGCTGATTTAGGTCATCCAATGATTTATATGTTTTCCTATAACTATAGATTAAAAATTGTTTTTTTTCATCTACTTTGATTGATGGCGGTCGATCATAATCTGCCAATTCCAAAATTTCTGATGAAGGTTTTTGATACTTCAAATGCTGGGAATTCAAACCGATTTGAAAAGCAATCATCAAAAAAATAAATAAAAAATGTAATGTCCTCATAAAACGATATCCTTTTAATTTTTTTAGTAGAAACCGGATAACAAAAGCTCTAGTATCGGGAACTAGAATTGTTGCAATTAAAAAATTGATTTTGTCCTTTATTCTAAAAAATCAAAGGTAAACTATGGATTATAAAACGAATGAGTAATTTTCAACAGCTTATGTGTTTAGAATATTATGCAATTGGCTGGAAATCACAGCTAGATTCTTATCGATGTAAAGTCTTCCCTCTCGGGCATAACTAATTTTTCCAGTAGTTTCAGATACAATAATTGCCAGGCTATTTGCAATTTCTGTGACGCCAACAGCACTTTTGTGTCTCAGTCCAATTCTAGATGCAGACAGAATTAACTTCTCGCTTACTGGCAGAATACAACCTGCTGCCCGCACGACCCCATCTTGTATAACTAAGGCTCCATCATGCAAAGGACTTTCCTTAGTAAAAATGCTTTCAATCAATTTGTTACTAACTTTTGAATCCAATTCAATGCCAGTATTCACTATTGAGGATATATCTCCCGACTCAAAGACAACGATCGTTGCCCCAATATAATTATTTGAAAAGTATGAAATAGAATCTAGTATACCAACTATGATCGTTTTGTTTTTTTCCGTTATTTCTTTATCTAAAGCTTTGTTTTTTAATTTTCGAAGTTGTTTTGCTATTCGATTATTGCCGATGGTTAAAAGTAAATTTCGTAGTTCTGGCTGAAAAATTATTGCAATCAAAACAAGGCTATAAAGTGAAACCTGATGAATAATATCGGAAATGAAATGAAAACCTAGTTTGTGTAAAATGAGGCAAAAAAAGTAAATAAAAAATAACCCAAAAAGGATATAGAACGCTACACTTCCTTTGAGATATCTATAAAGGAGTATGCAAATAAAAATAATGAGCATAAAATCAATTATACTCATTAGATTAAATTCAGGGATTTGAAACATGAGATTATTTCATTTTCTGATTATTTCCCTTGCTTCAGAGTAGCTAAAATATCTGCCAATAAAACCTCCGAAGCTGATGGGGCAGATGGAGCTGCTTCAGAAGTAAGTTTTGCTTTATTTGCGGCCTTCATCACCAAAAACATAACAAATGCTACAATAATAAATTGTATTAAAATAGATATCAAATCACCATAGGCAATAACTGGTCCTGCCTCCTTAGCTTTTGCCAAAGGGAGATTAGTGGCGGCAGCTGCCCTCGACGCTTCATTGAGACCAATGTATAACATGCTGAAATCCTTGCCCTGAATCAAACCGACAAGCGGCATTACGATTCCATCTATAAAACCAGAAATAACCTTGCCAAAAGCAGCACCCATAACGAATGCAACGGCGGTGTCAATTAAATTGCCTTTGAAGGCAAATTCTTTAAATTCTTTAAACATATATTTTATAATTAGTACCGAAGTAATCTATTTTTTGAGAGTCTTTTTGTAATTTTTTAAGAAATCGACCATTTGCTCAGGTGCCAACTTCTTCGCAATAATTTTATTTTGTCTGTCGAGTATATAATACTCAGGCGTTCCTTTGATGCTATACAATATTCTAAAGGAAGGAGTCATGGCGAATTTTGGATCTGCATAATTCTTAAATCGCAGCTTATTGTCTCGAATGAATTTTTTCCAAATATTGACATTGTCGCCGGACTCTGTGACCGTACATACAGCAAAAACATCACAGCCTTCTTTTAATAATGATGGATAAATCGAATCTAAAACAGGAATCTCTTTCTTGCAATGACCACAGTCTTGGCTCCAAAATACGACCACCTTGTATTCAGTATTCATATCATATAGACTCTTGTAATTGACCAATGTCGTGTCAAAAACG
>CANHJR010000042.1 GCA_947461165.1 Saprospirales bacterium
GAGCTATCTCCTGCATAATATAACAGAAGCCAGGCCGGAATTATTGCCAAACCTCGAGTGATCATACCGCGAACCCAAGTAGGTATTTTGAGGTCTAGAAAACCCTCCATAACTGCCTGACCTGCTAGTGTACCCGTGATTGTGGCATTTTGTCCACACGCTAGCAGCGCAATTGCAAACAACAAAGAAGCAAAATCAACTCCTAAAATGGGATCCAATATCTTATATGCAACCTCTATTTCAGAAACATTTGTTTGACCATTCTTGTAAAAAGCTGAAGCAGCCAAAATCAAGATTCCAGCATTGACAAAAAATGCCAGTGACAATGAACTAATTGTGCTCTTCGTGTTGTCTAGAATCTCATATTCCAGATTATCCGATTTGTTTAGTTTCTTAACCAAATAAGAGTGTAAGTACAAATTATGTGGCATCACAGTTGCGCCTAATATTCCAATAGCTATCCAGCGCATTTCACCATTTTGAATAATTTCTTTGGTCGGCACAAATCCAGCCAATATGCTGGCGATTTGAGGTTTCGACAAAAACAACTCCACCATAAAACAACCTATAACAAGGAAAATCAATGAAGAAATGATAATCTCTATGACCTTGAAATTCTTTTCAAATAAAAATAAAACGAGGATGACATCCAAAATGGTAATGGCAACACCATATACTAACGGAATACCAAACAACAAGTTTAAGGCAATGGCTGTACCCAAAACTTCAGCCAAATCCATAGCAATGATGGCTATCTCGCATAGAATCCATAGGATGAAATTGGCCCAACGTGGGAGAAACGCTCGACAAGCTTGTGCCAGGTCCAAACCAGTCCCTATTCCTAAACGGATAGAAGTATGCTGTAAGAAAATAGCAAAGATGTTACTTATTAGAATGACCGATAGCAATGTGTATTCAAAACGAGAACCGCCAGCCAAATCTGTAGCCCAATTTCCTGGATCCATATAGCCTACTGCAACGAGCATAGCTGGCCCAACAAATCTTTTAAACATCATCATTATCGCAAAAGTATTGATTAAAGATAAGTTCCTTGGAAATAATTGTTAAATATCATTTGAACCACACAATTTTTTACCCAAAATACATTTCAATCTACAATAATCTCCTATCTTAGCACCAATTTATTTACCATAAATATTATGTCTGCAAACTATAAGTACCGAAATCTAAAAATCTATACTTCAAACGAATGGCTGTTTGAAAGCAAGAAATATAGGCAAGTATTTGATGCTAATGAAATCAAACACATCTATGCTGAATTGTCCTTTTTCAATAAGAAATTTGACGAAGAAGAGTGGACTGCACGCGTAAACCTCAAAGCATTTTCAACCAAGAACGCACGCATAGAGTTGTGCAATATTCATGCAACTAGAATTGTAAAACCTGAAGACAATATTGTGTTTGTGCGCGAAGGATGGGGTCAAGAAAATGTAGGAGCATATTGGAAGGAAGGGGAATATTGTTGGGAGGCATACATCGATGATGAATTAGTGAGTACTCAGTACTTTTATGTTTATGATGTCGGTGCGGTGGATGCTATGGAAAATAAATATTTCTTTGTCTCTGATGCTAGTATCTATGAAGGTCCAGACTCTAATTTGCCGCTAAACGAGAGAAAGTATCTTATTGACTTTGACTACAAAGAAACACGATTTGTTTGGGTAGAATGCGAAATAGAAAATTTGCTCGATAAGGATTGGATGTGCGAATTGACCTTCAATTTCTATAACGATGCTCGTCAACTGAAAGGAAGTTCCATTCGTATGGCAAGAATTCCTATGGGAGAAAGCTACACCTTTGAAACGGGATGGGGATCGGACGTCAAGGGTTCTTGGTTTGAAGACAATTACACCGTCGAGATCGTATTTATGGATACCTTGATGGCCGTGATTCCTTTCAAAATGGGAGATAAATTTGTCGAAGGCGATGCCGTTTTGATGACTGCTGGAAGTGAAATTTTTGATACCTTCACCAATTCACTTCCTATACCGCAAGAAGCTGAAATAGATACCAAGTCCCTAGAGGAGCTGATCCATGAAATGGATGGATTAGTTGGTCTTGAGAATATCAAACAAGAGGTAAAAGACTACGTTCAATATCTCAACTTTTTGACCATTCGCAAAGAAAAAGGATATGACGACAATTCTGGAATAACCTTGCATTCAGCCTTCCTAGGCAACCCAGGAACAGGAAAAACAACGGTGGCTAGACTTCTTGGAAGAATTTTTCATAAGATGGGATTTCTCTCCAAAGGCCATATTCATGAGGTAGATCGAGCAGATTTAGTAGCAGAATATATTGGACAAACCGCTCCAAAAGTAAAAGAGGCAATCGATGCCGCTCGTGGTGGAATACTATTTATTGACGAGGCTTATGCGCTATATCGGTCAGGTGAGGACAGCAAAGATTTTGGAAGAGAAGTTATCGAAATTGTCTTGAAAGAAATGAGTGATGGGAAAGGCGACTTGGCTGTTTTTGTTGCCGGATATCCAAAAGAAATGAACGTATTTTTGGACTCCAATCCGGGATTGAAATCAAGATTTAGCCATTATTATAATTTCCACGATTATACGCCACAAGAATTGGAAGAAATCGCACTAATAGAGTTCAATAAAAATAAGATGAACCTTCTACCAGAGGCGAAAACGTTGCTATCCAAAAAACTTGTGGATGCCTATCGTTCAAGAACAAACTCTTTTGGCAATGCGCGAATGGTTATTTCAGTCGTCAATGAATCCAAAATGAATATGGGAATTCGATTGATGAAAAACGAAAATGTAAAAGAACTTCCTGCAGAGAAATTCTCCGAAATTACCGAAGATGATATCCGTGAAGTATTTGAGGATATCAAAAAGAAAAAACCAAATATTCCGATAGACGAGGATTTGCTCAAAGAAAGTATGGCAGAACTCAATGCGTTGACGGGGCTAGGCAATGTCAAAAAAGAGGTTACCGAACTAATCAAACTAGTCAAATACTTCCAAGAAGAAGGAAAAGATGTGATGAATAAATTTCCATTGCACTCGGTCTTCACAGGAAATCCAGGAACTGGCAAAACGACTGTAGCAAGAATTTTAGCCAAAATATTTAAATCCTTGGGGATCCTCGAAAGAGGAGACTTGATCGAAGTAGATCGCGAGAAATTGGTTGGTGCTTTTGTAGGGCAAACAGCCATCAAAACTACGGAGATGATCGACAAAGCAAATGGATCTGTTCTTTTTATAGACGAAGCTTATGCGCTGACATCTGGTCACGGAGGCGACTATGGCAATGAGGCCGTGGATACCCTTCTCAAGCGAATGGAAGACAATCGCGGTGAGTTCATCGTCATCGTGGCTGGATATACCGACAAAATGCAAATGTTCCTTGAATCTAACCCAGGTTTACGGTCGAGATTTGATAGAAAATTTGATTTCGAGGACTATTCCAATGAGGAATTAGAATCGATATTCTTCAACATGATCGGAAATGAAGACCTCAAATTGGATAAGAAAGCCTCTGAATTTATGTCAGAATATATCAAGGATCTTGTACGTCAAAAATCAAAGTATTTTGGAAATGCAAGAGCAATTAGAAAGGTTGTCGAAAAAGTAGTAAAAAATCAAAATCTAAGACTTGCTGAAACTCCAGTTGGTAAGCGCACGGATGCTATGAAGCGCACCGTTATTCTCGACGATGTAAAGACGTTTGATGCAACCAAAGATGATTTTCTAGAAAGCGGAAAAGGCGTAAGAATTGGGTTCTAAGAAAGATTCCTCTTCCCCGTATTTTTTCATCTAGAAAATGGGCTAAGGTCTTAAGTGCATTGTTGTCTAAATTGCGGATGCTTGATTTTAACTCAATATGCTCATGATAAACACCAACAAATGAGTTCAAATTTGCACAACCAAAAAGGACAGCAAAAAAGCTTGTCTGTAAAAATAATTTAGTCTGTACACAGCAACCCATAACAACAAATATAGTCAGTAATAATGGTTCTGATCAATTATTAACATTGGTTACCACTCAACGATTTACTTTTGTACCGGATTATGAAACACGAAGCAAAACATCCTTTATCACATTACTATTATGATATCAAGGACGAGAATATAGCCCGCCAACCTGCGGAGCCAAGAGACCAAGCCAAATTGCTAGTTTATGACACAGAAAAGGACGAAATCCATATAGACATTTTTAGAAATTTGGTGGATTATCTACCACAAGATTCACTTATGGTCTTGAACAATACGGGAGTGATTCCAGCACGTGTTTTTTTTGTAAAAGATACTGGTGGCCGTGTTGAGGGATTGATATTGTACAACGAAGGCGTACAGCCTGATGGTACGATTCCTGTCATTGTCAATAAGCAAATTCATTTAGGTCGAACAATACACCTTGGCGATTACTCTTTTGAAGTTCGAAGACAAAATCAGCAGTATTTTTATCTTTTACCGCTATTCGATGTACAACTTTTACCTACCATTCTGCTAGATTTAGGCACTACACCTACACCCCGGTATCTTGGCAATATATCTATGCCAGAGGATGATCTTCGTTCTCGGTATCAAACGATTTTTGCCGAAGAAAAAAAGTCGGTGGCAGCACCTACCGCCTCCTTACATTTTACAGACGAGGTCTTTCAAAGTCTAAAGACGAAGAATATTTCTCAATCAGAAGTCACCTTGCACGTCGGTATGGGCACATTTGCTGAAATATCCCAATCCAATCTTGATCAAAAAATCTTGCATACAGAGCCTATCGAGATATCCGAGAAAACAATCTCTGCCATTTATTCAGCAAAAAACAATCGGAATCCTGTCATTGCTGTCGGTACTACTGCGATTCGAACATTGGAATCCCAAGCCGATATCCTTCTTTCAGGTTCTCAATCTGCCATTCGAACCCAAACCAATATATTCATAATGCCGGGATTTGAATATAAAATTGCAGATATCCTTATTACCAATTTTCATATTCCCCAGTCCTCGTTAATGGCCTTAGTAGACGCATTTCTATTGAACAAAAAATCAAAAAAAACGATCCTTGATCTTTATCGATTTGCCCTGGATAATGATTTTAAATTCTACTCTTTTGGAGATAGTATGGTTGTACTTTAGAATAGAAAACAAGCCTATCTATTTAATAATTTTGTAGCTCGTTTTTGGAAGTAGGTGAATAAACTTTCGCGTTAATTTTTGATTTTCATCGAAATCAAATTCACTTCGGAAAGATTCTACCGAGTTGTTTGCAAGAACGCCTTGACCCCAAGCCTTAATATAATGATTCTCTAACAGAACAGCTTCTACCTCGTTATCTGAATGGATACTAAAAACAAAAAATCCATTGGCTAGTTCGCAACAATAATCTTTAAATAATTTGCTTTGAAACAAGTCGTTATACTCATTGACTTTGATCTTTTTGAGTTCTTCAGGAAGCTTTAGAATCATTTTCTTCATACCAGGAAGAGCATCTAAATCTTGGCTGTGAATTATTTTCTGCTTGATTTTCTCCGCCGATCGAAACGAATTGGTGAAAATGATAGGACTATCAATCTGATCTCGTAAATTCGATTTCTTGACGATATTCAAATAAAGCATATTGTGCTCATCTTTCTTAAAATAGAGACAAAAATGATCAGACTGCGGTTTCATAACCTTGTTGAACCTTGGTCGATGCACCTGGATTTCATTGAGCATTTTTACTTCAGCCTTGAATACATCTTTGACGTAATCCAAGGTCAGCGTTTTAGTCAAAGCGAAGACCTTTCTAGCATTCCCTTCCTTATGAATATCTTTATTCAAAAAAGAGTAAAGAAATCGTTGAATGTTCTTTGCCATTTCTATGCTCAGGATGTCACCATTCTCATCATGGAAATATACAATTCCAGAGGTGTTCAATACTTCTAATCCGTGATTTATCTTCCAACCTTCTGGTAATTCCAAAATATGATTTTGCTCCTTGATCTCTTCCTGCAAAAAAGCCAAATCACCTCGTTCCAAAATCATGTGAAGTAGGTGTGTAGTAGCCATGGTGTCGTCTAAGGCTCGATGCGCATTGGGAAGGGGAATTCCAAGATGTTGGGTGATATTACCGAGACTATACGAACTATAACCCGGAAAAACCTTGCGCGAAGATTTGACTGTACATAGCTTCTGTGACTCAAATGCCTGACCTATTTCTAGAAACTCACGTTTTACGATATTGTAATCAAAATCAACGTTGTGTGCGACAAAAATCTTATCCGACAATAACTCCACAATCTCTAATGCCTTATCCTCAAAACTGGGCTGAGTAGCAACCATTTCATCTGTGATACCAGTCAGCCTCTTGACAAAAGAATCAATCGTACGATTTGGATTGATGAGGGTTGAATATTCATGGAGAATCTTCTTTCCATCGGTGATAACAATCGCAATCTCCATGATTTTGGTAACTGCTGGAGTTCCTCCTGTGGTTTCAATGTCTACGACTGCGTATAATTGGGAATTGCTGATCACGTTATTCATTCTCACTGGGCCATGACCAGCAGCTATTTAGTATGTTTATGAATTAATTATATGCAAATATAAGAGGCATTTGTGGATGGTCTCAAATATTTGGAGAAATGAAGGTTTCTCAATTTCTCTTTTCCATAAAAAAATGACGAATCAAACTAGCACAAGCCTCCTGTTCGATGCCGGCAACCACGATCGTTTTGGGATGCAAAATGGAAGGTTTGTGAAGTGAGTACCCACATTTGTCTTCCGATGCACCATATACCAGCGTGCCTAGCTGTGCCCATCGTATAGCACCAGCACACATCGCACAGGGCTCTATCGTCACATACAGCGTGCAGTCCTTGAGGATGCGGGTATTGAGGTAGGTAAAGGCGCTCGTCAGAGCGATAACTTCCGCATGCGCAGTGGCATCATTGAGCTGAACCGTCTGATTAAATCCTTTGGCTATGACCTGTCCATTAGACACGATAACGCAGCCAATTGGTACTTCATTGACTTCATAGGCTCGGGCAGCTTCCCGAAGCGCTAGGGACATAAAATGAGAATGATTTAGTTCCGCCATCTTGGCACAAAATTAAGAAATAATGCCAATCTGATTTAGAACTGTTTGGAACTGCATCATCATCTTGAAAAACAACAGTCTATGATTTCTAGCGCAGAATCTCGATATTCATTTTAATAAATATGATGTCTAGACTCTTGTTTTAAAGTATAGTTGTGGTTTGGAAGGCTATCAATCCGAATACTATTATTTTATATGACGCAATTCACCTCGAAAATCAATTAAAATAGATTATACTGTTACAATGAAGAATTATTACGTCAATTTAATTTTTTTTTGTATTATCTTTGCATAATCTTTCGCAGATGTGAGAGTTATACACCAACTAAATTGAGTTTACCCGATGACTAAAAGAAAACTATTGTTTGTAACCTCAGAGTTGCAGCCATTCAATGATTTGTCTGATATCGCCCAGAAAATCTCTTCTCTTCCAAATGATCTTGCATCCAACGGACTCGATGTGCGCATTTTGATGCCTAAGTTTGGCACTATCAATGAGCGCAGACATAGACTACACGAAGTTGTTCGACTCAGCGGTATCAATGTCATGTTCAACGACGAAGATTTTGCATTGACTGTCAAAGTGGCTTCACTCCCAGAATCCAAACATAGACTTCAGGTATACTTCTTGCACAACGAAGAATTTTTCAATCGGAAGTTTGATTACAAAGATGAAAACGGAAACTTCTTTGACGATACCTCAGAGAGAATGATATTCTTCAACAGAGGCGTTATGGAAACGGTCAAGAAATTTGGCTGGGCTCCAGATTTTATTATCTGTAGTGGCTGGATGACAAGTTTGATTCCATTATACGCGAGAACTGCTTATGGTGCAGATCCGATATTTTCAGAATCCAAGATTTTCTTTAATATTTTTGACGAGGCTTTTCCAGGTAAATTGGAAGATAAGTTTCTAGAAAAAGCGCTTCTCGATGGTGTTGTAGAAGAGTCTGCAGCTACAGCGTTTGCGGCCGGTGATCAC
>CANHJR010000043.1 GCA_947461165.1 Saprospirales bacterium
AGATCGTCAGCCCCAGGCAATTCAACAATAATTCTACCAGCACCTTCTTGTAGAGTGATTACTGGTTCTGCTACTCCAAACTGATTGATACGAGATTTGATGACGTTGTATGTGTTGCCAATGGCAGCATTGATGTCTCCGCTAATAGCTCTCAATACCGTCTTATTGTCATCATTAGGTTTAATCGTTTTGGCATAATTGGGGTTTGATCCAAATATGGAGGCAAGTTTTGCAGAAGGGGCAACTTCTGCATATGCTTTTTCGAGTAAAGTCAAATAATCATCCTGTGAGTTCTGTTGCATCAATGTTGCTTTTTGGATTGCAGCATTAAACGACGGATCTGTTGAATTGTTGGCTAATGCCTTGACAATATCAGCTTGATTGACTTCTAGCACAAAGCTCATGCCACCTTTCAAGTCCAAGCCAAGATTTAACTGACGACTTGTAATATCTTTATAATTGTACTTAATGATTCCAAGGTCCAAAAACGGTTTGTCAGAAAATGAATCTCTGAATGCCGTTTTCAGATTGCTTTGTACCTTTCGGAGTGAATCCGTTGATACATTGCCGAGATTTTTGACTCCATTAGCTACGTATTGATCTTCTGCTTTCGAAAACATTGTACCCACTATCGTGAATGACAAATAGTAAAGGCAGATGAGAAACATTGAAACCGTTATAAAACGAATTAATCCTTGTCCTTGCTTCATTTTTGTTTATTTTGTATTTTGTTGTTTTTCAAATAAGTGTGCGAATATAAAGGAATTATAGGATTATAACAGATTTTTATTAGTAAATAACCTATTGAGTCATATAACAATAAACAAATATATTCATGCTATATCTACTAATTGGTTCGTAAATAAAATCCGAATCATTTGAGAAACTACTGTTTTTCTTGAACGCTGGAACCAGAAGGCGAAGGCACTGGGCGTATCGGCCTATTGTCATCCTTTTCTGCTACGGTAACAAATTCTTGCCATACCCAGTTGTCGTTTTTCCAATGAAAACCCTCGTAAGTGCCATCCGAAAGCTTCATAAATCCTGCTTCATAGGATTTATTGTCGATTGGCGCTAAGTGATCGAATAAGATTCTATCTTTTTCTCGGTCATAGGTCAAGGAGGCAGTTCCACCTCTTCTGTATTCGAGCATATATCTATGATAGGTCTTGCCGGGTTTGATCTTCCCAGGCATTTTCATTCGTTTCTTGGAATGAGGATCAAAAACAATCTGATCAGGCGCTATCACTTTGCCTTTTTGAAAAATGGGATATCCAAACTTTATTAGTGAATCATTGATAATGCGCATTGGTTCAATATATTTCTTCTGGCTTAGAATATCATTCTGATCAAAGCCAAATAAGAAATACATTGGTTTTCCTTTGACCATCTTGGTGAAGCATCTATAATACACTGCTCCAAGCCAGTTTTTGTTTGTCAATTCTTGTGTCAAAGGAGGAATGGCAAATGTATCAGAAAAGTCTTTGAACGGAATCAACTTAATGTTCTTTCTATTGAGCTGAACTGCTCCAAAATGAACATAAGTATAATTATCCAACATTACTTGAATAGTGAAAATACGAAAAGAACTATCTTCTGGATATACCTTTGCGAGATAGGGCAAGCTGTCAAATTTATATTGAAAAGAATTCTCCACCTTCAAGGCCTCAACCAGCAATTTGATAAATTCTCGCGATCCTTTGATTCGATTGCTCTCGACTGTATCCCCAAGAACAGAATAGCCAATTCGCTGCATTTTTTTTTCTATGGTCATAATAGACCCATAATTGCCCGAAGTCAAGCTCGAGCTTTTTTGAGCATTCGCAAACCCTAAGGTTAGAATAGCTGTAAAAAATACTAATGTCCGTTTCACTACTTTATTATTTTAATAATTGAACAAAACTATCATTTATTTTAATTGTATGAGATAGCCTTTGTCCACTTTACTTATCTGTGACTGCAAATATTGTCTAGAAGTTTAGAATTATTCTGCTTGAAACCCATAGTTTTGTGTTTTTTTGTCTAAATGATTACCTTTGCACATATTAATATTTAGTTCTTGAAATATATTTTATTCTTCATTCCCATTCTTTGTTTTTTTGGCTTTGTATCTCTAGATACTCCTGAGAAGATTACAACAAAAGAGGAGCTCGGAAAGAAGTTGTTTTTTGAAAAGAAATTGTCGCAGGATAACAAAATCAGCTGTGGCAGTTGTCATATACCAAGTTTTGCTTTTGCTGATACGGTTCCGCTAAGCCGTGGAGTGGGCGGAAGATTTGGTAAGCGAAATACACCAAGTGCCATGAATATGGCTTCTCGTGAGTTGTTTTTCTTTGATGGTCGCGCTAATACTTTGGAAGAACAAGCTGTTTTTCCAATTGAGGATCACAACGAAATGGCTATACTCATGGATGATGCCGTCGTAAAAATCGCATCAGATAAAACCTATCAAAACCTGTTTAAAAAACTATACAACTCGGAAGTTAAGAGAGAACATATATTAAATGCTATCTCTGAATTTGAGCGAAGTTTAGAAAGCTCTAGCCCTTTCGATGAATACATGCAAGGAAATTCGAATGCCATCTCAGCTTCTGCTCGAAGAGGACACTCGCTGTTTACCAAAAAAGAAAACCGATGCTTTGAATGTCATTTTACTCCAGATTTTACAGGAGATGAGTTTCGAAATGTTGGCCTTTTTGATAATCAAAAATATAAGGACAGTGGCCGCTATCTGATCACCAAGAACATAAATGATCTCGGAAAGTTCAAGGTGCCAGGATTGCGAAATGTAGCTATAACAATGCCTTATATGCACGACGGTTCTATGAAAACGCTGAGAGAAGTCATTGAGCACTACTCTGATATTCACAACAAAGTACCACGCCCTATCAATGCTGATAGTCTATTATTGGCACCCATCAAGCTTACGGTTCAAGATATTACAGATATAGAAAATTTCCTCATCTCACTTACTGACAAACGATTTAACAACCTCCTTTATGCAAAATATCCTAATCATCGGCGAAGAAAATAAAGCCAATTTGCTTCGCGCAAAACTAGATAGTCCAAAATTTGCAATAGAAATTTCTGATGGTGATGACGATGAAGATTTCAAAGAATATGATGTCATTTTTGATTTACATTTTGATGATGATTCCGAAAATTTTCCAATTTATGCAGGACTTCGAGACAAACTTATTTTTCTATCCTCGGTTAAGTTCTCATTGTCTGAAGCGGCATATACATTTCCTGCCAAAGTTCGGTCTCATATCTTCGGAATGAATTGCCTAAATCACTATTTGACTTCTGACTTTTGGGAGCTCTCTTCCTATCGAGCAAATGAAGTAGAATTCGCTTCTAAATTTCTCACAGATGCCAAAATCAAATATATTATGGTAGATGACAAGGTTGGAATGTATCGCCCAAGAACAGAATTCTTGATGCTCAACGAGCGCACCAAAATGCTCGAAGAACAATCTCTTCCCAATGCCTTGCAGCAACCAATTTTAGCCTCCGCATTTCAAGAACTAGACAAGGTAGGAATAACAGATGTTTTTGAAACGTTGATGGCCATTTTTGAAGACACCAAGGAGTCTCGATTTCTTCCTTCTGGGCTTCTCAAGAAAAAATATTTGAGAAACCACAGCTTTGTCAAGGGATCCTAACATAATTCTAAGCAGTGCTCATCTATACCCAAGAAATTACCACAAGGCTTCACTATACTTTTGAGTTTGTCTTTGGTTCTGTGCTGCAGGTCCCGTATCAAATTGAAACAAATTTAAACTCATTTTTAGACTCTAACTCTGAGGCAAAGTGGTCTTATGGTCGGAAAATGGAAGATTTTCCAAATATAGAAGCCACGAGCTTGCTCTATGAAAAGGATATCCGACCTCAGGAGTTATACAAAGTTAAGTTTGATAATTGTATTGGATTGTTTCGGACAGCAGAAGAAAATAGCACAGATGTTTTTGCGACTATTTTCTATCTGATCAGCCGGTATGAAGAGTACTTGCCAGCAGTTATGGATAAACATGGACGCTATGCTGGATATCAATCCATTGCGGTTGAATATGATTTTATTGAAAAATTAATGGTCAATCGACTCATCTTTTGGCTTCGAAGCTGGTTAATTCAAAGATTTCCTGAATTAAATATTCAAGTCCCTAAATCAAGTGTTCTTTTCTCATTTGATATCGATCATCCGTTTTACTCCAAAGATATTTCCTTAGATCGTTGGCTCGTTCGAGCCCTTCGCGAGAAATCGTTGATGAACGAAAGAGACAAGTTCGACAGCTTTGAATTTATCTTGGATACGCTTGGAAAAATCCCATCTATTTTCTTCGTATTGTGTCCAAAAGATCCAAGCGAATATGACCATTACAATAAAAGAGAATCTGAAAATTTCAAGTCCCTGATTCTTGAGATCAAGTTTAGATCAAAAATTGGAATTCATCCTTCATACCTGTCTGAATCGAACGATCTAATTGTAGACGAAATAAATTGGCTTTCTCAAATTCATGGTCGCCCTATAAAGTCCTCTCGATTTCATTATTTGAAAAATAATATGGAGACAAGCTATCAACAATTATCCAAGGCTGGAATCGCCAATGATTTCTCGATGGCTTATGGAGATATAAGTGGTTGGAGAAGCAGCACAAGTTTTCCGTATAATTATTTTGACTTGAAAAAAAACAAAGAAACTTCAATTAAAGTCTACTCACCTTGTATTATGGATAGTACGTTTGAATATAATTATCAAAATGATTATGAGTCAAGGGTAGAACATTTATATAAAGAGGTTTTGCTTTTTGGAGGGATATTCTTGCCGATTTTTCATAATGATATTCTGGCGAAGGGTGAATGGAAAGAACGTTTTACGGCATTGGTCAACATGATTCAGAATCGATGAATAATCTTGTTTTACTTTCCTCTAAAAAGATGGATGCCATAAAATGGCAAACATATTGTAATAAGTTCGGCCTAGGATTGTATAACCAGCTGGAATACCTAAATGCGATAACTAAAGAAAACTGGGAAGCACTCATTTGGGCAGACTATGAGTTTTGTTTACCTATTTATCTCAAAAAGAAATGGGGCATTTTCTCCTATGTTTCTATGCCACCATTTTGTCAGCAATTCTATACCAATCATATTCCGGACAATATTTGGGACGCTATGATCGCTTATCTTGCCAAATCAAATATTGCGATAGACCTGCGACACTCGAATATTTCGAGACATTGTAGTCAAATCAAAACAAATTATCTTTTAGACAAAGGAGATCAATCTTTTAATAGTATTTTTTCAAATTATTCATCAAGACTCCAAAGAAATCTTTCAAAATCAGATCAACCCATAGTAGAAATCGGAAATATAAGTATAGCATCTGCGTTTTTAAGAACCATTCCGTTGTTCAAGGAATTGGTTCTCCAAAAATACCAACTGGAATTTGATGCTATAGCTCGTTTGGAAAATTTTCAGGTCTTAATTGCCAGAGATCGATCTTCGAATCAAACGGTTGGGGCATTGGGCTATCTTGTATGCAGAGATACGGCATATATCATCTTTCCATATCAGTCAGAAATCGGGAAAAAGCAAAATGCGATGTCAGGTCTGATTGACCATATTATTCGCGACTCGTCCATAAAAAAAATTGACTTTGAAGGCTCCTCTATCGATTCGATTGCACAATACTATGCCCAGTTTGGCGCAGAACCAATTCCATATTCTAGTTATAAATATCGCATTTGGAATTGGTAAATTTTAATTGTATTTACCAACAAAGGTCTGTAATTCATTAAAGCTATTCTAATTCATTGATGCTTAATTTATTCTGAATTTATTTGATCAAAATTAGTTATCTTTGCGCTCCATTTTTTAAATGGATATTTATAAACCCTATTGTTAACCCTTAAAAAAGAACATCTTGGAAAATCAAGAGTACAAACAAACCCCGCACGACGAATTTGATTGGTCGATTAGCAAAAAAAATGTGACAACATACGATGAGGCGACTCATGCTCAATATGATGCAATGTATGGTGGATCACTTAAACAAATCAACGAACACGAAATCATTTCTGGCAAGATCGTCTCATTGACATCTTCCGATGCAGTCCTCAATGTAGGCTTCAAATCTGATGGATTGGTTCCGTTGTCAGAATTTAGAGATGTAGAAAATCTCGAAGTAGGACAAGAGTATGAAGTATACGTCATGTCAAAAGAAGATAAAAAAGGACACCTTGTTCTTTCTCGGAAAAATGCGAAATTATTCAAAGCTTGGGAAAATATTAAAACTGCTCACGCGGAGGAAATCATCGTGACTGGTCTAATCAAAAGCAAAACAAAAGGTGGACTTATCGCCGATGTATTTGGACTTGAAACATTCCTTCCAGGATCACAAATCGATGTTAAACCAATCACAGATTACGATCAATATGTTGGCAAAACAATGGATTTGAAAATCGTTAAAATTAATGAATTGATCAAAAATGCGGTTGTTTCCCACAAGGCGCTTATTGAGGCAGATCTTGAAGGACAGCGTGCAGCTATTATTGGTCAACTAGAAAAAGGACAAATCCTAGAAGGTGTCGTGAAAAACATCACAGACTTTGGTGCATTTATGGATCTTGGTGGCGTCGATGGTCTTCTATATATCACGGATATTTCTTGGGGTAGAATCAATCATCCATCAGAAGTTCTCGCTTTAAATGACAAAGTAAATGTTGTTGTTCTTGACTTTGATGATGATAAGAAAAGAATTTCACTTGGTATGAAGCAATTAAACGCTCATCCTTGGGAAGAAATGGCAGCTCAACTTCAAGTAGGAGAGGTTATTGAAGGAAAAATTGTAAATGTTGAAGATTATGGTGCATTCTTGGAAATCAAGCCAGGTGTAGAAGGTCTTATTCACGTTTCTGAAATTTCTTGGTCAAATCAACCAGTAAATAGTCGTGAATTCTTCAAAACAGGAGATACTCACAAGGCTAAAATAATGACAATAGATAATGAAGATCGCAAGATGTCATTATCTATTAAGCAATTACAAGAAGATCCTTGGGTTGGTGTTGCAGAAAATTTTGCAAAAGGCACGAAACATACTGGCCTAGTGAAAAACTTAACACCATATGGTGTGTTTGTTGAACTTGCAGAAGGCATTGGTGGTATGGTTCATATTTCTGACCTTAGCTGGACAAAACGATACAATCATCCAAATGATTTCACTGCTTCTGGTAATTCTATAGATGTCGTCATTCTAGAAATAGACAATGAAGCAAGAAAAATCACCTTAGGTCACAAACAAATCGAAGAAGATCCATGGGATACTTTTGAAACAGTGTTCCCTGTAGGAAGTATTCACGAAGCTACTGTAACTAAGCGTGATGAAAAAGGAGCAGAAGTCTCTCTTCCATATGGATTAGAAGCATTTGCACCAACTCGCCATGCAAAGAAAATAGATGGTTCGATCATCGATGTCGATCAAAAATATGAATTCCGTGTTATTGAGTTTGATAGAAACGATAAGAGAATCCTAGTGTCTCACACAAAGGTTTGGGAAGAAGTCAAGGAGTCGGAAAAACATGCTGAACATGAAGAAAAGAAAGCAGAAGTAGCTAAAACTAAAAAAGCTGTTCAGAAGTTGAACTCTTCAGCTGACAAGTCAACACTTGGAGATTTGGATAGCCTTCAAGCTCTCAAAGAAAAAATGGATAAAAACGAGAAATAATCCATCGACTTTTAACTTAAGTATTCAAAGCCGTCCTCAAAAGGGACGGCTTTTTTTGTCATTTTCTAGGCAAATTGATTCCTAGCAGATTATTCATTTTGCGTAACTTTGCCTTTTACAATATTTATACAATGGCATTAGTAGAGGTTTTGCTTCCAGCAATGGGAGAAGGTATTATTGAAGCAACTTTGATTTCCTGGTCTAAAAACGTTGGTGAACC
>CANHJR010000044.1 GCA_947461165.1 Saprospirales bacterium
AAAAAATAATGGAATATAATTCAGATTAGCGTTTTGCTCACAATCATCATAATCAAAAGAGTTTGAGACGTCGAAACGATCTATTAAATGAAAATAAGGGTTGTTCCTCTCCGAATCCCACTGATACAAGATTGTTTTAATCTTTGGATTTACAGTCTTAACTAAATCAATAAATGCTTTTGGCATTTGATATCCACGAATGACAAAGAAGTAGTCAAATGATTGTTTTGTTTGGCTGTCAAATGAGGATATATAATGATTGGCTTGAAAAGTGGGTAAATACCATTTGAAAAAATTATTAATAATCGTAAAAAGGATATTATATTTTCTTTCAGGAATAAAGTGCACTTGAGCGCCATTTTCTTCCAACTTTTTTATAATTAACTCGTGATAATTATAAAATATTGGCGCTACCAATAGTATTTTTTTGCCCTTTAGTTTGTTTTCTTCCACTCTAAACTGTTAAATAATTACGATCAATTCGGGATTTGGCAATTCAATATGTATCTATTCTAAAACATATACCAGAAGCGCACAACAATCTAGTTTCTCACAAATTTGAAGATTTTGTATTTGAGGATGCGAAGCTTGATTTTTAGTATCCGTTCTTGAAAAACCCAATTATACTTGAAGTTAAAATATGCATTAAATGATTTCAATAATTCTATTTGCTTTTCATATACCGTTAAAATTTTGAGGTTGGCGGAGACAGAACCATCATTCCTTCGATATACAGCCATATTGTCTGGCATAAAGTAAAAAGGTCCTTGGTTTGCAAGAATCAGCTGCAACGAAAAATCACCGTTTAAAACATCTTTAAAGAATTCAGGTATCTCAAGCATTTTTCTTCTGTAAACCATGGAAGCAGTAGCAACAAACCATTCTGTTTTGAGCAAATCTCTGATATCAAATAAATTTCGGCCATAAATGTGCTTTGAAAACAAATAATCTGGAGTCTGACCATTTTCATAAGTCACATTTGTTTCGTGAAAACAAAAACTATAGGTAGGGTTCGCATCTAACAAGGTAATTTGTTTTTGCAACTTAAAGACGTCAGTCCAGTAATCGTCGCCTTCACATAATGCAACGTATTCACCAGAGCACTGATTTAATGCATCGATAAAATTGGGCATCATTCCCATATTTACCTCACGATGAATATACTTTATCGAGCAAGCTCGAGTGTGATTTTTTAAAATTTTATCTATCACCTGATGGGAATTGTCAGGAGATTTATCATTGGCTAGTATTAGTTCTATATCAAAATCACACTCCTGCATGAGCACACCGTTGATTGCTTCTTCAAGAAAGCTCTCATGACCATAAGTGATCATAACTATAGAAACTTTAGGTTTAGTCATACATTTCTTGAGGTAATGGTTCCAATTCTTTAATCACTTTAGCGGGTATACCCATCACTAAACAGTTATCAGGTATGTTTTTTGTTACCACTGAACCGGCTCCAACAATGACATTATTGCCTATTGAAACATTGGGCAATAATGTCGCATTTGACCCTATAAAAGACATAGATCCAATAATACAATTTCCAGAAATAACAGCTCCTGGGCAAATCTCAGAAAATGCACCAATTATGGTATCATGTCCAATGGTAGTATTGGTGTTGACGAGGCATCCGAGACCTATATTTACATTGTTGTCAATAACGGATCCAGTAATGACCGTGGATCCTTTTCCGATTTTGACTTCAAAAGGAGCCAAAAATGATTTCGGGCTTATAATTGTATGCAATTCTCCTCCCAATGATTCAAACTTTATGGAGAGTTTTTTTCTCACTTGAGGATTACCAATTCCTAAAATAAATTTAGTATCAATTTCCTTGAAATGTTTCTTAACCTGATCCAAACTATGAATGATCTCAAATCGATTATACCATAAATCATTATTGACAATATTGACGTCATCAAAAAACACAATCCCGTCTAGGAGATCTAGTTGATGCAATACGCCAACCAGCTCATTGGCAAAACCTTTAGCACCTATGATGATCATTGCTGATTTTAATTATTTATTATTTTGACTATTTTGGCAATTTGATCCTCGGCTAAACCAACATACAATGGAAGACAAAGAACTCTGGAAGCAATACTCTCTGATACAGGCATGGACTTAGACTTCACATAAGGAATAGTATTTAAAGATGGATAAAAATATCTCCTTGGGAATATACCTTCCGCATTGAATTGCCTTTGCTTTTCTAAAAGTATCTCTTCATTTTTAAATAAGATGGGATAATAGCTGTAATTCCACATTGTATATTCTCTAATTTTCATGGTGGAGACCTTTTCAAAATCGATCGATTGATTATACATCTCGACGACCTTTCTTCTTTCATCAATAATATGATCGATATAATTGAAAACGGACAAACCCATGGCGGCTTGTAATTCTGATATTTTGCCGTTGATACCTAACCCGTGGAAATCTAATGGGCCGTTGTGACCAAAATTGTGACTATAATACACTTTATGCGCTAGTTCTTTATCATTGCAAAATACAGCACCACCCTCCCCAGTATGAAATAACTTCGTAGCGTGAAAACTACACGTACTTACATCGCCAAAATTAAAAATAGATTGATCCTGAATTTTGACTCCAAAGCAATGCGCTGCATCATAAATCACTTTCAAGTCATATTTCTTTGCAATTCTAGCAATCTCAATGACATGACAGGGATTCCCAAAAACATGTGTTGCTAAAATCGCAGTTGTATTTTTTGTGATTGATTCTTCGATCTTATTCTCATCAATCGTAAGATGCAGTGGGTCTATATCTACAAAAACAGGGTTGCAGTTTTCCCAAATAATAGACGATGTCGTGGCGACATAGCTAAATGGTGTTGTGATAACATCACCGCCTTGCCCCAATAATTTCAATGCAATTTGGATGGGAATCGTACCATTCGTTAAAATCAAGATATTGTCAACCGACAAATATGTCTTCAGTTTTTCTTCAAGCTCAAGAATTAGTTCGCCTCTATTTGTGAGCCATTCATTTTTCCATACTCGCTCGATTTGTGTGTTAAAATCTTGAATTGGTGGAAAAAATGTCTTGGTTACATTAATCATTTTCTTATAAAACTTAAGTATGTTAAGACATCAAATTTAAGGAATTTGGACGCAATGAGGTAAAATAGAATACCAACAATAGACACCGTTGATATGCGAACGAGGTCTTGCATTGAACTAAAGATGTAATAATCTCCAACTTTTAAGACCAACCCCATGAAACCCGCAAGAAATAAAAACGGCAATACATCCCTAATTTGCTGCACGGAATTGTAGGCAATCAATCTGCCGGAGTAGAATGAATTAATAAAGAATGCTATAAAACTCATTGCCACTTGTGAATAAAGTAAGCCATATATACCATATTTGAGTCCAATAATTATGGTCAAAATGCCTATAGCTTTTTTAATTATCTCAAGTTTTAAAAACAAATCCGATCGACCCTTAATATTCAAGATGTTTAAGTTATAGGAATGAATGGGATATAATATCCCTGTTAAACACAAAATTTGAAAATATGGAACAGAAGGCAGCCACTTTTCTGTGAACAAAAACCGAATCAATGGCTCAGCGACAACCATAGCAATCACTAAGGTGGGAGCTAGACAAAAAACAACTAATTTCAAAATTTTCTCATATATGGATTTCAGGCGATCAGGTTCATTCTCTATGCTTGCAAATAGTGGCAGCGTCACTTTGTTCAGTGCTACCGATAGATTGGCAACTGGAAGTTGTTTTAAGGTATCTGCCCTATTATAATAGCCAACAATAGATGGTGAGTAGTTCTTTCCAATTAGCAGTGTATATATATTTGTAAACACAGTATCAATAATTCCTGACAACACTAATTTGTAGCCAAAATTCAAGTGTGCTTTTAATTTTTCAAAACTAAAGTCTATACCTGGTTTCCAATCTGATTTGAACCATATAATCGCGGTATTGATAAACTGCTGGAGAAGCGTCATCGTCAGCAAGCTCCATATACCGTATGAATTCATCGATAAATAAATCGCAACTGCACCTGAAATAACGACAGCAGGAATCATGGCTACTACTTGAACCTTGAACTTCATATTTTTTGTCAACACTGTGATTGGGACACTAACAAAAGCGGTCATCAAAAAAGAAAATGAATACATTCTGATAATCAAAACCAAAGCATCTAATTTATAAAAAGAAGAGATTGAGGGTGCAACCAAAAACATCAATAAACATAACGTCAGTGCAACACATAGCTGAAAGAAAAAGATAGAATTGAGTGTTATGTCATCGATATCCTTTGATCTGATGATAGACTGAGATAATCCAAACTCAATGAGAACATTTCCTATAAGTATAAACACTACAACCATGGCTATAGTCCCAAAGTCACTAGGATTTAAAAATCTAGCAAGAACGAGTGAAGTTAAAAACGCAATAAGCTGACTTCCAAATTGTTGAAGAAAAGTCCACAAAAAACCCGATACCGCATCTTTGTTATTCATTTTTGGACAAATATTGTGACACGAATACGGCGCTAAAAAAGGAAATAAAATAAACACCCCAGAGTCTAGAAAGAAAATTTTCGAAAAGACAGTTGATTGAGAAAATGAGAATAAACCCCAGGAATAAGTAGTCATTACTTGTAACTCCTATATAAAAGGAGAATCCTATAAAGTATAAATACAAGCACAATCCAATTAAACCAGAACCTAATAAATAATGAATATATTGCGAATGTGCGTTTAAGTATACATTTTTGTCAAAAGATTTTGATCCAATTTCGACATCAGAAAGACTAGATCGAATATCTCCAATGCCTATTCCGATCAATGGAGACATTGTTCTGATGCAATGATATGCTTTCTTGTAAATAGTGTATCTCGTATAATCAACAATGCCCCCAGATTCCTCATGGCTAAATTCCTTTTGATACAAATTAAAGTGAACTAATTTCTTTCCAATAGGGAAACCTCGATATCCATCAAAAGAAGTTGTGAGTGCGACAATTAGAACGATAATGCGCAAAACATTTTTTTTTGTAAAAAAAATAAACAAAAAACATAGAGGCACAATGACAATACTCAATGCTAGGTTGATCTTTGAATCAATAAACCACATAAGATATACAAGGAGAACAACATATAAACTTAAAAATATTGTAGTCTTCCATCTATTCATCTCTCGAATGAAATACAAACAAACTAAAATCGTGAAATTAAAAAAAGCACCGATATAAGTGTGATGGTAAAAGAAAACAGTATTCTGATTGATTATATTTCCACGTAATGCTCTGAACTCAGGTTGTGTATCAGATAGTACCGCATACTTTTTCATTAGATATAGTTCCTTCAACTGATTCCAAATAGACAAATTTGATAACTGCGGGAAATCTAATACTTGGCGGTGATAGGTATCAATACCATCTATAAGATAACCAAAGAACAAGATTATATAAAATGCAACTCCAATAATAAATGAAAATAATATTTTATGAATCAAGGCTTTAGTGATCGTAGGATAAAAAAAGAAAATACTTGTAACGATAACAATAAAAGCTATTTGAATCTTTGATTCTTCGCGAAACTGAACCATATCACTTGACCAAAAAAAAGTGCAAACGGACCACCAGAAAAAGCCAGTAATACTAAAATAAGCAATGAGAAACTTCTTTGATTGAACTCGTGTATCACAATTTGATGTATACAATATTATAGAACAAAAACTAAAAAGGAAAATTGATATGGACTGAATTGCAGGCGGAAATGCAGGAAATAGACCAATCAATAAAAATAAAAGCAAGGTGATTTTTGGCTTATCTCTATAGAATACAGTCTTAAAATTGCCTAACAGCTGTATGATTTGATTCGTAAAAAAGACAAAATATCTCATAAGTTTAAACTTAAATCCATTTTCAAGGCATTAGATTGGAAGACTAATTGCATTCGTCTCGTTATAAAAAAGGAGGCATTTTTTTTCACCTTTTCGTTTCCATAAAACCTTTCAAATCAATACATATTGATCAGATTGGACAGGTAAATTGATAGTTTAGGGTTACCTTTAGTTAAAAGAATATTATTGTCAATCTTTTTAAAAACAGAATAGTAGAATAAGAACTAGGCTTTTGCCAAATCGGTTTTTTCGGTTAAATGTTCAAAATTTAAAAGAGTTATTTTCCTATAGCTTTAAAGTCGAATACAGAGATCCACGATGCAGGATTTTCGATATGTAATTGTATAGATGAAACATCGTCAATCTCCTTTTCAATCAAAACAGTGTCGAGGTGATTTGTAACCAAGGATTTTGAATAAATATTTTCATATGTCCCATTGCTTCCTTTTTTTATCAATACATTGACATTTGTATTCGTTTGTGGAGTGGAACCAAGAACGAACACGATTTTTTTAATATCATGCGCTTTATCTAGGTTTACATTGACAGAGTGTTTCCCTGCGGATCCGGCATTCCAGATAGTATTTGGAAGTGTATCTACCAAATTAGTTACTTTGAAATCTGGCAACTCAGCACTACAATTGATTTGTTGATTCATCAATATATTTTTATCCTCATTATTACAAGAAAACAATACGATAATTGAAGTTAGAATGCAGGTAATTTTTTTCATTTTATTTTTAATTTATGTTTTAACTTTTTGATTCACCAAATATGAGCTTAATTATACAATATACACCACAAAAAGCAAACCATACTAGGAAGCTAAAAACAAAAATAATAACTGGAGTGTTGATCGTTTTGGAAATTAGATTTGGGGATGATTTGTATACAAGATTTTCATTTTTGTAAAAAGCAAGTTCTATTTGATAACCTTCTTTTTTCGATAAAATTCCACTGATACTATTGTAAATATCACTCATAACAAGCATTTGACTATTTTCTTGAATACGGTTTTTCATATTATTGCCCGCATTGAATGCAATTTTTATAAGTGAGTCCGTTTCCAGAATACCTTCACGAAGTCTTTTTTTATTTTCAATAATTTCATTGTCATTACCTATAAAGCTCTGAATATCAGCTATAACACTATCAATTGCAGGTTCAGCATATTGATTCGGTTTTTCAGAAAATTCTGTTTTTAGCTTGTAGAGTCTAAATTTCAGATCTTTGTCTTTTGGATCAATGTTAACTTCAATGATTTCAAAACCAGTAATATTCGCTTTGGTTAAAGATTCGCCTAGAATAGTCGAAATAGGATTTGTATTTGGAGCATTAATATATGAGTTATACTTTTTAAACATAACCTCTAGCTGTTCAATTTTCACAAACTTAGTTTTGAGAAATACTTCCGACTGAAATTTAGGATTGAGAACGACCTTTATAAAGTATGCAGATGACAACAACATTATTCCAATAAGTATGGACAATAGAAACCTTTTATTCTCCTTGAAAATTTCTGCTATTCTTTTACTTAACTGCCTAAGGTCTAATTCGTCATGATGTTGATCGCTCATACTACTTTTTTAATTACTAGCAAAATTATAAATTCTATGGCAAGTCTCGTCTCATTTTTGAAAGTGATATTCTGATGTCTAAATTAGATAGACTCAACCGCCCTGGTTTCGTGAATATTTAGCCCGCATAAAAAATAAAAGATGAAATGTGGGGTTAAGAGATCAGTTTGATTTTTTTTAAAAAAATCTAGGGTTGCTAACAAATGTTCTTTTTTTGCATAAAAGCCCAAATAATTCATCTAAAACAATTACATTTGCTAGGTTCAATGGAAGTTATAATTCGTTTTATTGTTTTTTTTGCTTTATCATATGTCACGATCCCAGTGATTCGAGATTTTGCAATCAAAAGAAAGTTTGTAGACATTCCTGATCATCGAAAAGTCCATAAAACACTCATCCCCGCCTTGGGTGGAGTGGCTGTTTTTATCTGTTTTGTATTGAGTTTTGTTTATAGC
>CANHJR010000045.1 GCA_947461165.1 Saprospirales bacterium
AAAGCCTTTGCTATCCTCAAAAAAGCCGCAGCAATTACCAATTGGGAACTAAATGTTTTGCCTGAAAACAAGAAAAAGGCCATTGCAGAAGTATGTGATGAAATTCTTACCGGAAGTCTAGATTCTGAATTCCCCTTGGTTGTCTGGCAAACGGGCTCTGGAACGCAATCAAATATGAATGTCAACGAGGTGATAGCCAATAAGGCCCATTTGAACGCTGGAGGAAAACTTGAAGACAAGGAAAAGACAATTCACCCCAACAATGATGTGAATATGTCCCAAAGTAGCAATGACACCTTCCCAACAGCAATGCATATTGCAGCATATAAATTGTTGATCGAAAATACTTTGCCGGGAATTCGAGACCTAAAAATGACCTTGGAATTCAAGTCAAAGGAATTCAAAGATATCGTAAAGATAGGACGCACCCATTTTATGGATGCAACGCCTCTGACCCTCGGCCAAGAGTTTGGTGGATATGCCGCTCAATTGACTAATGGAATCAGAGCGATAGAACATACGTTGGCTCATCTTGCGGAGCTTGCCTTAGGCGGCACTGCTGTCGGAACGGGGCTCAATACTCCAAAAGGATATTCCGAACGAGTAGCAAAAAATATTTCTACTCTCACTGGTCTTCCATTCATTACCGCTCCGAATAAATTTGAAGCGCTTGCAGCACATGACGCCATTGTAGAATCTCATGGTGCACTCAAAACGGTAGCCGTTTCCTTGATGAAAATAGCCAACGATATCCGGATGCTATCTTCGGGCCCACGTGCAGGAATTGGAGAAATATTTATACCAGACAACGAACCTGGATCATCTATCATGCCAGGAAAAGTCAATCCTACACAATGTGAAGCATTAACTATGATTTGTGCTCAAATTATGGGCAATGATGTCGCCATTAATATTGGCGGGATGAACGGTCATTTTGAATTGAATGTATTCAAACCAGTCATGATAGCCAATTTTATTCAGTCAGCAAGATTGATAGGTGATGGTTGTCGAGCATTCAATGAAAAATGTGCGATCGGCATTCAACCAATGAGAGAAAATATCACTAGAAATGTAAATAACTCCTTGATGCTGGTGACGGCATTGAATACAAAAATCGGTTATTACAAAGCGGCGGAGATAGCACAAAAAGCGCATAAAGAAGGCACCACTTTGAAAGAAGCAGCTCTTTCTCTTGAATATATCTCCAGCGAAGATTTCGATGCGTGTGTGATCCCCGGCGATATGGTATAGAAGTAGTAATTTGCCATAATATTCTGCTATAGTCAGAATCTTATAGCTGATTCTCTCAAAGAGCCTGCCTCGGGCACAGATACCGCTTCGCTTTAATCTACGCCAGTTAGTGTATCAATTAAAAAAATCCTTCATCTTGCTAAAGAAGCCTTCCTTTGATTTATTGGAAGCGTCAGGATTGAAGTTTTTGGCATCTACCAATTTTTCAAGGATAGCTTTTTCATCAGAATTCAAATGCTCTGGAGTATAGGCATTGATTACCACCAGTTGATCTCCGCGACCATAACCATTGACATCGGGAAGACCCTTTCCTTTGAGTCTTAGGATTTTTCCTGCTTGCGTGCCTGATTTGATATTGATTTTTGCTTCTCCATCGATCGTAGGCACGATGACATCGGCGCCTAAGGCTAATTTCGCAAAGTTAATATTCAGATTGAAAATAAGATTTTTGTCATCGCGTATGAAAACATCGTGTTCTTGCTCTTCGATCTGAACGATGAGATCCCCTTTGGATGCACCATACTCGCCAGCATTGCCTTCGCCTCTTACGCTTAGGCTCATTCCTTGTGCCACACCTGCAGGGATATTGATCTCGATACTGTCCTTGTTAACTGCTACAGACTTTCCGTTACAATCCTTACAAGGCTTTACTATAATCTCACCTCGACCATTACATCCTGGACAGGTAGTCTCCGTTTGAAACTGCCCTAAAAATGTGTTCTGAACCTTTCGAATAACGCCTGAGCCCTTACATTGCTTACAGCTTTCCTTTGCGCCAGGAGATCCATCGGTTCCACTACCAGTGCAGGTTTTACAGCTTGACTTTCGCGAAAGACTAATTTTCTTATTGACACCATTAGCGATTTCCTCCAAGGTTAGTTTTGCTGTGATTCGAATACTTGAGCCTCTAGCAGTTTGACGCTGACCACCACGGCCGCCGCCACCAAAAAAGCTTTCAAACGGACTGCCGCCACCGCCAAAAACATCTCCGAAATTGCGGAAAATGTCTTCCATATTCATACCGCCACCACCAAAACCGCCATTGTTGTCGAAAGCCTGATGACCAAATTGATCATATTTTTGCTTCTTGTCCAAATTGCCCAAAATATCATACGCCTCTGCAGCTTCTTTGAAACTCTCTTCAGCAGCCTTATTGTCTGGATTCCGATCTGGGTGATATTTTATTGCCAGCTTTCGATAAGCATCTTTTATTTCCTTATCTGTGGCTCCTTTTGAAACGCCTAATACTTCGTAATAATCTCTTTTCGCCATATTTTTTTACTATAAAAATGAATGCAACTTGGAAAATGAAACAACATGCCCCTCAACCCTGAGCACCCAATTAATCTTTTATGTTTTCTCTAATTTATTTTGACCTCAATCTGAATTACTTTCCAACAACAACCTTTGAAAAACGAATAACCTTATCATGTAAGGTGTAACCGCTTTCTATTTCATCGAATACAATTCCTTTTTGGTCTTCAGACCCCACAGGAATCTCGGTAATAGCCTCATGTAGTTCGACATTAAATGGTTGACCTTTTGCTTCGATTTTTTTGACTCCTTTCTTCTCTATGGACTTGTTCAGTTTGTCATATATGAGTTCTATCCCTTCTTTAATTGCTGACAAATCATCAGAATTTTCAAAAGATTTCATGGCTCTCTCGAAATCATCCTTCACGGAAATCATTTCAAGTAGTACGTCTTTGCCGGCCATAGACATGTATTCCAACTTCTCCTTTGCATTTCGTTTTTTAAAATTATCGAATTCTGCAAATAATCGCAAGTGCTTATCCTTCGCTTCAGATAGTTGATTTTCAAGTAATTGAATAGGTGATTCTTCTGTGGTTTGTTCTGTGCTTTCAGAAGAATCAGACTGTACTTCTTGGTTTAATTCTATTTCTGGCTTTTCTATTTCTTTATCATCCATTGTTGTTCATATTGATTTTTCAATATCATTAAACCAATTCCTTTGCCAAGAAAAGATCTTTGCCAATTTGTCAGTAAAACAGTTGCTATGAAAAAATTTTACATTTGACCCTTGTGCGCGCCATCGCAGTATGGCAGATTCTTGGAAATGCCACATCTACAAATCGAAACAATCGTTTTGTCGTGAATTTCTTTTCCATCCTCGTCTATGATGGTGATTTCGCCTTTAATTGTTACAGGTCCCATTGGACGAATGATAACCTCTGTTTTGCTAATTTCTTTATTTTCTTCCATAGGTCAAATATCGAACAAAAAAACCTTCCTTGGTCGAAAATTTATCAATCCTTCATTTTCTAATCAGTGGAATAAACTAAACACACTAAATTTGTCAGATTTGAGATATTTATAATGAAATTGAATAGTAAAATACTCTGGACGCGTTTATTGTTTGTTGCCTTGATCCTAATGTTGATCAATGTCATAGGAAGTTATATCTATACTCGGCTAGACCTTACCAGTGAGAAACGATTCTCCTTGAGCCCTACCACCAAAAAGCTTCTTTCAAATATGAAGTCCAAGGTGTATGTCAAAGTATATCTTGATGGGGAGTTGCAATCTGGGTTTCTAAGGCTACGGAATAGCACTGAAGACATACTCAAGGAGATGTCAAACTACTCGGATGGGAAGATTACGTATGACTTTGTGAATCCAATCAAAAATGCCACAACAGAAGATGAAAAGGTAAAAATATACCAAGAACTAGCGACCAAAGGATTGAACGGAATCAATCTGAAGCTTCAAACTGAAGAAAGTTATAAGGAGCAGCTTGTATTCCCCTGTCTCAATGTCAGCATAGATGGCCGCTCAGAGCCTGTCAATTTTCTCGAACAACAAATAGGATATTCGGCCGAAGAAAAACTGAATAATTCAATCATTGGCCTCGAATATAAAATAGGGAATGCCATCAAAAAATTAACACATCAGAAGGAATACAATATCGCTATCATGCAAGGACACGGCGAATATTCTCCTGAACAATTGTTTGACATGGCACGATTTCTAGAAGAAAGCAAATACAACATCACCGCAGTCGACGTTTCTGCTCGCGTACAGTCCAAGAACGGTGATAGCGTTGGCACTTGGATTCCTCCGAACACGAATTTATTGATTATCGCTAGGCCAACGAAGCCATTTTCTGATGTCGAAAAATACCGAATAGATCAATTTGTAATGAACGGAGGGAAAATTCTCTGGGCCATAGATGCGATGGATGCCAGATTAGAATACATTCGCAATGCTGAGAATATGTTTATGGCTCACCGTTTCAATCTCAATTTGGATGATTTGCTATTCAAATACGGTGTGCGTATCAATCCCAATCTCATTCAAGATGCGCAGCAGAGCGCTCCTATTCCATTGATGACAACGGACAGCAAAGAGCCGATGTTGCTTCCTTGGCTTTTCAATCCCTTGCTCACACCGAGCAACAAAAGTGCTATAGGTCGAAATCTTGACCCTATTCTGTCTCAATATGCTTCTAGTATTGATTTGATCGAAAACGATATAAAGAAAACAGTCATCCTATCTACTTCGCAATATGGTAGAGCTCTACCAGAGCCAGTGAGGGTTCATCTTGGATCCATCAAAGATAAGCCCGACTTTAAATATTTCAAGCAGCCGAATCTCACAGCAGGAGTATTGCTAGAAGGAAAATTTACTTCGCTCTTTAAGAACCGGCTAGACAATGAGTTCATAAAGCAAGCTAAAGAACTAGGAATGGAGCCAAAGGACATGAGTGTCAGCAATCGAATGATCATCCTTTCCGACGCTGATATTATACGAAACGAAATCGGCAAAAATGGAGAAACATACCCAATGGGTTATGAGCCATATAGTCGAGAGATCTTTGGCAATAAAGCGTTTATCCTGAACTGTATTGAATATTTATTGGACGATGAGAACTTACTAGAAGCAAGAAACAAAGAAATAAAGGTTCGTCTTCTTGATGCTAAAAAAGCGAAGCAAGAGGCCGGGAAATGGCAATTGATCAATCTCATTGTTCCATTCCTAATTGTCGTCATATTTGCTATCATATATCGATATGTTCGCGTACGAAAATGGTCAAAAATAGCTTAACGGACTATTGATGAAGCGTCTTCTTGGGATATCCAATATTATCATTTTATTTCTTTTTGCAGGGATGATTTGCTTTCCTTTCCTTGGAGAGGTTCATCTTTTTGATTGGGAGGAAACACTTATAGCCAGTGTCTCCAAGGAAATGTTCTTTCAAAATGAGGTGCTCGAACCATTGCTCAATGGAACGTATTACCTAGAAAAGCCGCCATTCTTTTTTTGGTGTCAGTTGATATCCTTCAAATATCTAGGCGTGAATGAATACGCAGCAAGATTTCCGAACGCCGTATGCCTACTTTTCGTGGTATTGACATTGTATCGCAATGGAAAACGTATTTATTCCGCCAATTTCGGTATGATGTGGGCATTGATTTACCTATCTATCATCTTAGCTCAATTCTATCACAAATCTGGGCTCGTTGAGCCTTGGTTCCATTTTTTCATATACTTGGCAGTCTACAATTTTGCGCGTATTTTGGAGATGCGCCAAGAGCAACACGAAAGCTATTTTAAACGAGGAGACATAGCATATAGCAGATTTTACGCTGCGTTCGCGACAAGTGGTGCCATTCTTACCAATGGAATAGAAGGTTTTTTTGTTATCATTCTTTCTTATTGGCTAGTATTTCTTTTCTCTAGTGCTCGGTATGGAATTGGGGTCGTGAATTTTGTTAAATATATTTTTTGGGTATTGATTTTTGTCGGCATTTGGTTAGCTATTGAATATAAATGGCATGGAACAAACTATTTGAAAGCGTTCTATAGCCACCAACTAGCTGATATCGATATCGCCAAAGCGTCATTGACAAGAAAAATGGCTATTCCAATATTGGTTCTACTCTTAGGTTGTTTTCCTGCTTCAGCCATCTGTTTCAATTCTTTAAGGCCAAAAACGTACGAATCAACTATTCAGAAAATTTTTCGATTATTCATGATTTGTAGTCTTTTCTTGGTGCTAATTATTGTGACGTTTGTCAAAGACAAGTTAGTTCATTATACGTCATTCACCTATTTTCCAATTTCATTTCTGGCTGCATATAGCTTGCGATATATTTTTGAGGAAGGAGTGCGCATCAAAGCTTCCACTTGGTTTTTAATGGTATCAATTGGCACCGTTTGGGCGAGTCTTCTCATTGCTATTCCTGTTTCTAGAGCGAATATTGGGTTTTTCGGCAATTTTATTCCAATGGAGACACTTCAGTCTGTATTGAAGCTAACCTATCAATGGCAAGAGTATGAACAATTTATTGGTTATGGATTTTTATTGCTTTTCATTTTATCTTTAGGGCTTATGATTGCTGGACGAGCTCGATATGGCTTTATTGTTCTCTTCTTTTCTGCGATGCTTATATCGCAAATTATCTTGATATATTATACGCCGAAACTTGAGCAACTTTCTCAAGGTGCCCAAGTTGATTTTGTGCTACAACATCGGGACGAACCTTCTCAGTTTATTTATCACAACGGCAGAAGTTATTTGCCAAACTTTTATTCAAATTACCCTTACAGATCAGACTCCAATCTTCGTATCGAGACGGCAAAATCAACTAAAAAGAAGCCAATTTACCTCATTAAAAAAACAGACGATACCACACAAGTAGATCTCTTGGCCAAAAAATGTAGACATCTCTATAATCACGGAATTTACTCGTTTTATAAAGTAAAATAATAACACCATGTCAGTACTATTTATTTACAACACGCTTTCAGGAAAAAAAGAAGAATTCAAGTCTATCATCCCAGGCAACGTAGGTATGTATGTTTGTGGACCTACACTCTACAGCGAACAACATATCGGAAACTTGAGAACGTATATGAGTTTTGATATGATTCGTAGGTATTTCGAATTTCTGGGGTATCGTGTGAAATATGTTCGAAACATAACAGATTGCGGACACGTGACCAATAGTGAGGGTGATGAAGTGGATCGAATCGGCACTGCTGCTAAGGCTGAACAAATGCAGTCACTTGAAATTGTTTATAAATATAATATTCAGTTTCAGGAGGCACTTCGGCTGTACAATATTTTGCCTCCATCGATTGAATGTGCAGCTACTGCTCATATTCAGGATCAAATAGAAATTATTGAAAAAATTGTTGCCAATGGACTGGCCTATATAGTCAATGGATCTGTTTATTTCAATGTCAAAAAATATCTAGAGTCAAACGACTATGGAGTTATCAGTGGCAGAAAGACAGAAGAATTGCTCGAAGAGACAAGAGCACTCGACGCTCAAGGTGAAAAACAATATTTCGCCGACTTTGCACTATGGAAAAAAGCGGAGCCTGAGGACATGCAAATTTGGCGATCTCCATGGGGTGATGGCAATCCGGGCTGGCACATCGAGTGCACAGCTATGAGCCAAAAATATCTCGGCAATGAATTTGACATTCACGGTGGTGGTATTGATCTCAAATTTCCGCATCACGAGAATGAAGTCGCTCAGAGCTGTGGTGCAGGATACCAAAATCCAGCTCGCTACTGGATGCACGCCAATATGCTCAATGTCAATGGAAGAAAAATGAG
>CANHJR010000046.1 GCA_947461165.1 Saprospirales bacterium
CATATTTTGGTCATGACCGCCACTCCCATACCACGAACCTTGGCCATGACACTTTATGGGGATCTGGACTACTCCGTGATCGACGAATTGCCACCGGGAAGAAAACCAATCACAACAAAGCATTTTTTTTACAACCATCGCGAGAAGTGTTATGAGTTTATAAAATCCGAGATAAGTGCCGGCCGACAGGTTTACATTGTGTACCCGTTGATAGAAGAATCTGCCAAAATAGACCTCAAGAATCTTTTAGAAGGGTTTGAAGAACTGACAAAGGTCTTCCCTGAACCAACATATCAATTGGCCATGGTCCATGGCAAAATGAAAAATGAGGAGAAGAATGCCAGTATGGTAGCATTCGTCACTGGTCAGGCTCAAATTCTGGTCAGCACCACGGTGATCGAAGTCGGTGTCAATGTGCCGAATGCCTCTGTGATGCTCATCGAGAATGCGGATCGTTTTGGCTTATCCCAACTGCATCAGTTGAGAGGGCGCGTCGGTCGCGGGGCAGATCAGTCCTATTGCCTCTTGATGACGGAGTATCAACTATCGCTCGATGCACGTCAGCGAATGCAAATCATGGTAGAAAGTACGGATGGGTTCTACATCGCCGAGCAAGATTTGAAACTACGAGGCCCTGGAGATCTCGGTGGAACTCGACAAAGTGGCGATATTCAGTTGCGACTCGCATCGATATCAAAAGATGCTGCAGAACTTGAATTAGCCAATCAGGTGGCTACTGAAATCATCCAAGAAGATCCTACACTAAACTCCGAAAAATACAAATTGCTAAGAACCTATATTCACAAATCAAATCGCGAGGCCAAACAATGGAGTCGGGTGAGCTAATGTCCAATCAACACGTAGTTCATTTTTTATTATTCTCCCATCCTCTGTTTGAAGTTTGACGAATAAAAATTTTATGTACCTTTGTCTTCCAATAAAAAACAAGAACAAAACCCATGATTTCTATCGATAAATTCAAATTTAAAAATATAAGAGCCTTGATTCGTGTTGATTTCAATGTTCCTCTCAATGAAAACTTTGAAATCACGGATGACACTCGCATCCGATCTTCTCTTCCTACTATACAAAAAGTTCTCAAAGATGGTGGAGCCGTGATCCTTATGACGCATTTTGGAAGACCAAAATCTAATTTACAATCCGTCAAACTAGGTGCAGAAGAAAAATATTCGACAAGACACCTTCTAGCTCCTTTATCTGAAATGCTTGGCTGTGAGGTTATTTTTGGAGATGACTGCGGCAGTGAACCTACTTATAAATTGGCAAAAAACCTGCAGTCTGGGCAAGTGCTATTGCTTGAAAATACAAGATTCTACGCCGAAGAAACACAAGGTGATGAAGAGTTTGCGCAAATGCTTGCCACACTTGGCGACGTCTATATCAATGATGCATTTGGATCGGCGCATAGAGCACATGCTAGTACGACACAAGTGGCACATTATTTTGCAGAAGACAAAAAAATGTTTGGATTCTTGATGAAAGCAGAAGTTGAAAATGCAGAAAAGGTCCTACACAGTGCTGTTCACCCCTTGACTGCCATCGTAGGTGGAGCGAAGGTGAGTGACAAAATTTTGATCTTGGAGAACCTATTGAATATAGCCAATAATATCATCATCGGTGGCGGTATGGCATATACTTTTATAAAGGCTCAAGGTGGACAGATTGGTCAATCGCTCATCGAAGAGGATAAATTAGATCTTGCAACCAGTTTGCTAAAAAAAGCTGCAGAGAAGAATGTACAGATTTATCTGCCGGTAGATAGCGTAGTAGCTGATAAATTTGCACCAGACGCCAATTCAAAAACGCAAGAATCAAATCATATCGATTCTGGCTGGATGGGATTGGATATCGGGGACCAAGCAATCAAGGCTTTTTCAGAGGTGATCATCCAATCAAAAACAATTCTTTGGAATGGTCCTATGGGCGTGTTTGAAATGGAAAAATTCAGCAAAGGTACTGCTACCATTGCTAAAAAAGTAGCTGAGGCAACGAAGCAGGGTGCCTTTTCATTGGTCGGAGGTGGAGATAGTGTCGCTGCAATCAATTCTTTCAATCTTCAGGACGATGTGAGCTTCATTTCTACTGGCGGTGGTGCGATGCTCGAATTTTTTGAAGGTAAAAAACTTCCAGGAATTGAGGCGATAAAGTCTACTGAGCCTGAAATGCCTCATAGCGCGAAGTAATGCCTTTGTTTGCGTGATGTAGCGAAATTTTATGTACATTTGTAGACAATGTATAGACGATTTTTTAGGCATTTTTTGGCGTTCAAATGGAGTTTTCTCCTTGGAATTGTTTTTGTCATCCTATCTGCGGCCGCCTCTCGATACGCACCTATGTTCGTTCGAACCCTCATCGATGACATTATCTTGAATCTCAATACCAACGTCAACACAGAACGTATCAATAGCAAGGTGATGACCTTTTTGGTTTACTATCTAGGATTGACAATAATCGGTGCTGTTTTTACGTTTTTGATGCGGCAGACGATCGTCGTCGCCAGTCGAAATATCGAGTACAATCTCAAAAATGATTTTTACAATCATATTCAGAGAATGGATATCACGAGCTTTAAGCAATATGCCGTGGGCGATTATATGAGTCGGCTTTCAGAGGATATTGGCAAAATTCGAGAACTTTTTGGCCCAGCGATCATGTACTTGGTCAATTTGATAACCACATTGATCATATCCCTGATCCTCATGTGTCAAATCGATCCATGGTTGACTTTTTGGTCCTTATTGCCCTTGCCATTCTTGTCGATCTTCATCTTTGTTTTCAATCAATACAGCTACCGCTATAATACCAAACTCCAAGAGCATCAATCCTTGATGACTTCCTTGGCTCAGGAAAGCTACAATGGTATTCGGATTATTAAATCATTCACCTTGGAAGACAAAATTCTCAAACAATTTGGAAGTCTCAGTGAACTATACAAAAAACTAAACCTCAAACTTGTTTTCATCGAATCTTTCTTCATGCCCATTACCTCCTTTTTGATGAGTTTGAGTATGATCGTGGTGATCTTTCTTGGAGGTAAGCTCCTAGTGACCGATCCTTCGCGAATAAGCATCGGCGGACTTACGTTTATGATTATGACGATAACAAACCTCACCTGGCCCATAATGGCTATAGGATGGGTAGCGACCCTGGTGCAGCGTGGTTCGGCAGCAATGGCACGTTACGATGAGATATTGAAACTGCCAGTTGAAGAAACCTCGGAAACAAAGGCCAATATTGATTTTAGAACAGGAAGCATTCGTTTTGAAAATGTCAGTTACACCTATCCTGATACGAAGATAGAAGCCTTGAAAAACTTGAACTTTGAGATTCCACTTGGTGAGCGATGGCTCATCATAGGCAAAACGGGAAGTGGCAAGTCAACCCTTGCAGAATTGCTCTTGAAATTCTATCAAGACTATCGTGGGACGATCGCGATCAACGGACAGGAATTGCGTCAAATACCAACAGATCAGCTGAGAGAAGCTATATCATATATACCGCAAGATGTGTTTCTATTTTCAGATACGGTGGCGAACAACATAGCCTTTTCAGACAGCAATTTAGATCCATCGAGTATTGTAGCGGCTGCTAAAAACGCTCAGATAGCCAGCGAAATCGATCAATTTCAACATGGTTATGAAACAGTCGTAGGCGAACGTGGAATTACTCTTTCTGGTGGTCAAAAGCAACGAATCAGTATTGCGCGAGCACTGATCAAGCCTGCTCCTATCTATGTATTTGATGATTGTCTGAGCGCTGTCGATGTCGAAACCGAAAAGAACCTCATCGCAGCGATCGATGCACAAGCAGGTCAGCACACCATGATCATGATCACGCATCGCATTTTCAATCAATTGCGATTTGACAATATTCTCGTCCTAACCAATGGATCTATTCTCGAAATGGGCAACCACGAAGACCTCATCCAAGCGAATGGATATTATGCCCAACTCTATCGCAGACAAGAATTGATGAAGGAGCAGAAAGCAGCGACGAGTTAAATCTTCCAATTCGCTATAAATTCGTCCGCTGGTCTCGCTAGCCAGGCTTTATTGTCTGAAATGACAATGGGTCGCTCTATAATAGAAGGATGCTGATGCATCGCTTCAAGCCATTCCTGATTGGAAAATGTAACATTCGAAAACAATTCTTTGAAGACATTGTCTTTTTTTCTTAGAATATCTTCCGCAGATATTCCCATTTTATTCAGAACAAGTTCCAATTCCGATACCGTCGGCGGATTTTTTTGATACTCTCGAATCGTTAGACTGTCATTTTGAGAACGCAAAAAGTCTAGCACCTTTTTGCTCGTGCCGCATCCGCTATAATGCCATATGATGAGGTTCATTGATGTCGAAATTTATGCGGCTAAAATAGTATAATGTCATTGCTTTGACCTTTATAAATCTAGCAAAGCATATTGATATAAAACTCTAGTTTTATGATTATTCAATACATAATATAAATGTCAGGTTCGGCTTTCACCACTTTATAAATTTTGATTTATATCGTTTGAATATCAACCCCTTACTTACCTCACCAATTGAAACTCACCTGTCTTGATGAATTTGCGACGAAGATATTCATACTCGATGTAGTAGCTATAGATGCCGAGTGGAGCTAGCGTATTCTTGTAGGTTCCATCCCAGCCCTTGGATGATGGTGTATAGCTATACATCTTCTCTCCCACACGGTTGTAAATATCAAAGCTCGTGATCTGAACCTGTCCCTTGATATTGGGTATGAGATCGTCGTTTTTCCGATCTCCATTGGGTGAGAATGCCGTCGGAACATCGAGAACAGGCTGTTCGATCGTATAGACTACAATCGTGGTGCTGTCTTCGCACCCCACCGTAGCCCAACCGCGCAGGGTCACGATCGTGACATCATCCTCTAGCTTGAGCGCCAATTCTTGATTCTTCTCGCCTGTACTCCAGATATACTGATTCGCACCTACGGCAGATAAGTAGACGTATTCACCTTTGATGACGGTATCATTTGATTGCAGGACGATCTGCACACTTGGTTTGGAAAACTGCTGATAATAATATGGCTGATAAGCACTATCGCAGTATGGTGGATTTTGGATTCGGAGTGTATCGATCACCTGGAAACTTGATCGGCGGATGATCCCACGGTAGCTGATCTCCTCGCAGAAAGGTATCACTGTCGTCGCGGATGTCATAGGGTCCTGAGGAGTCAAATAGAATACCTGCTTGCGAACAATACTGTCGCAGTTCAGAGCATTCTTGATGATTTCGATGAAGCTATCCGTTTTGGTATAGGTTCTCGACTGATAGGTGTAGGATCCACATTTGGAGTGGGTGAGCCGCTCATCCCTGCGCGGTGGCAAATAATCAAGGATAATCGTCAGAAAGCTATCACAGCCTTGGGCGGTCTTGTAGGTTTCTAGGTATGTACCGCCTTGGGTGTAGGTTCGATAGGTCTGTCCGTCACAACTCTTGGCGCGGATCGTGTCATAGATCGCCGAGCGAAGGATCACAGTGAGGGTCACGAAGCTATCGCAGCCTTGACTATTAGTGAGGGTATCGCGATAGGTGCCTGCGCGGTCGATTTGAATAGCATGGAAGCTGATCACCTGACCGGGACAAATGCTGAGGCTAAATGCGTAGTTGGATGTCGTTTTCTGACTAAGGCTGAGAATAATCATACTATCGCAACCGCGGCGATTGATCAAGCGATGTGTGTAGGTGCCCGCAGTTGTGAGCACTTGACTGTAAAAGCTGATGGTCTGACCAGGGCAGATCGCCTGTGACTGATAGGTGGTATCCGATTTGAAGGTCGTCAGCGTAATTATCTGGATGCTATCACATCCTGTATTTGTTTTCATCGTATCGCGATAGATGCCTGCCAGCTTGCGATATGCTGATCCGAAGAGAAGACTATCTCCTTGACAGATAGCGCTCGTCCTTGATGACTGATATATTGGTCGAGGGACAAAGTGATAAAAGAGATGGCTATCACAGCCGAGACCATTGGTGAGTGTATCGCGGTAGATGCCTGCGATCGTGAGCGACTGTCCGTTGAAGATTTTGGGGAGATTGGCACAGCTCGTGTCGTAGATATGGGTGCTGTCCGTACGCTTCACGATCAGGTGCAACTGTACGAAGCTATCGCAGCCTTTATGATTCGTCAGGGTGTCGCGATAGATTCCTGATGACATTCTCAGGATTCCCTTGAATAGTCGCAACTGACCTGAGCAGATCGTATCGTGGATGGTGGTGGTGTCTCGATTATGCACCGTGAGGTATAGGGTGACAAAACTATCACAGCCTTCCCAGTTGTTGAGCGTGTCATGATAGGTACCAGTGAGTTTGAGATAGCGACCTTTGAAGTAAAAGGAGTCATTACTGCAATACAATATTCTTAGGGTATCATATTTCTTTGGGCAAGAAATTTTAGCGATAAATGAACCTCCTAGATTACAATTATAACATGTATCTTGAAATCCATTCAATGCGATGCCAGATGATGAATAGGTTCCCCCATACGCATAAATATTTTCATCCTTATCCACTGAAACGGAACTGACATAATCTACCTGAGAACCACCGATATAGCTCGTCCAAAGTCGTTGACCTGAGGTGGTGAATTTTGAAACAAGACCATCACAAGTGCCTCCCTGATAGGTATTCTTGAATCCTCGATATCCGATAGCTGTCTGATTCGTGGCAGACCCGACAATTAGGTTTCCTTTTTTGCTAATAGATAAAGCTACTGGGGAAATAATGGAATTATTAGACCCATAAATAATACCTCCATTTGTAAATACAGGTCTTGAGTTGGTGTAGTAAAATGTTCGCCAAAGTGGTTGGCTATTATTTTTAATTGCACCGATAAATGCTGTATGATTGCTGGAATAACTATTAATAAATCCATTATTAGAAATCGTATTTGTATTTATACCTGATAGCCCAGAAAAGTATATATTATTTTGCTTATCCAGCACCATGCTGGTTAAAGAGTATCCGCCTACATCTGTTATATATGTCCCCCATACTGGAATCCCACTCGGTCTAAATTTAACTATGAGTCCATGATCTCCGTTAGAACCACCTGCCAATACCGTATCTTGATAGCTGTTGAATGCCACATTTTTATTGGAGTTGAACACCACACAAGCAAGATACACATTGTTGCTGTCATCAGCTACAAGAGCCTTAATATTTTCTACTCCTGTATCACCATAATATGTACACCACATCCGAGTGCCATTGCTATCAAATTTGACAAGATACAAGTCTACATATCTTGAATTTTGATTATTTACAACTGTAAAGCTATCCAATCCAGTTGTTAAGGTATCTTTAAATCCATTGGATGCTACCCGAATATGAGTCGTCGCACCAGCCATATAGACATTTCCATCTCTATCCACAGCACAAGCGGCTGCAGAACCTCCTGAAAAATAATATGTGGCCCATTTTCTAACTCCATTCTTATTTAGTTTCAACAAGTAATTTGAATACGAGATAGTAAAAGGTTTTGAATTTTGAAAACCATTTGATGCGATGTTATTACTTGATTTTGTGCCACTGCAGAAGTATATATTATCCCAGCTATCGATAGCAAGGTTATTTTGAATCCATTCATCCTCATAGCTCGAGCCACCATAGTAGGTTGCCCAGATTCGAGTTCCGTTAGAGTCATATTTGGAGATCATATTATCGATATTTCCCCCATAGGTCATCTGATGTCCTGCCGCAGCTACAAAGGTTGTCGATATCGTGCTACC
>CANHJR010000047.1 GCA_947461165.1 Saprospirales bacterium
ATCTTGGCACCATCACCAATTTCACATTCGTATAGGTTTACAAAGTCAAAAATTTTAACTCCTTCACCTATCATTACATTATTGATATTCTTTCGATCTGTTTTTTCTGAATATACGTGCATCTTGTCTACTATATTTCTATTTCTATTCCTTTGTTTTTGATACTTTTCTGTGATGCTTCCAAAATCTTGATGCAAGTCAGTCCGGACTCAAAACTACTTATAGGTGTCGTTTTGTGATCGATAGAATCAAGATAATCCTTGACCATTGCACCTAAAGCTTCATTATTTTCGATTTTAGGAACATAGATATCGCCGATTCTATAATCAATTAGCACTCGTCTTTTATCTTCATCATTTTGAACGGTGTATCCCGTATCATAAATTTTTATTTTTTCTGTAGGCTCGTTGTCATTGTATACTACCATTTTTTTATCTCCACCGATCATAATATTGCGCACCTTGACAGGACTGCTCCAACTGCAATGAAAGTGAGCAATAAACTTTTCTTCGTAGTTTACATTCATATAGGCAATATTTTCAATTCCATTATGAATATGAGAAACCCCTACCGCTTGAACAGAAATTGGCTTCTTATCCACCAAGTAACTGAGAATAGAAATGTCATGTGGCGCCAAATCCCACAATACATTGACATCTTGTTGGATTAGACCGAGATTTATTCTTGTTGAATCAAAATATTGTAAATGACCTAGGTCGCCATTTTGCACCAAGGATTTGATTTTTTGAATGGAGTTGGTATACAAAAAAGTATGATCAACCATCAAGGTTAATCCTTGGTCTTTTGCAATTTTAATCAATTCCTCTGCTTCGGCAACGTTAGCTGTCATTGGCTTTTCAAGAAGAACATGCTTCCCTCGTTCTAAAGCCTTTTTTGCTAATTCGAAATGCGTATATACAGGAGTAGCTATGACAACGGCATGTACCTCATTACTTGCAATTACTTCATCAAAATGTTGACTTACTTGCAAATTTGGATACGACTTCTTTGCGAAATCTAAGCGCTCAACTCTTGAATCAACCAAATAGCTGACATGACAATTCGCATTCGAATTGAAATTTCTCATCAAATTAGGACCCCAGTACCCATACCCAATAATTGCTACATTGATCATTTAAAATATACTTTTACTTGATTTTTCTACAAAGGCAAAATTACAAAATAATTCTGCAAAGTCATCGATTTAATGGCAATCAAAACGACAGAACAAAACAACATTTTCTTCTTAAATTCTATAAAAAAAATATAATCAATCCTAAATCCGCCAATAATCTGCATTTAATTGGAATAATTTTGTCAAACAAATTGTTTTGGAAAGTGAATCTAACTTCATCTACTCTCATTTCAAATTCGCCAAAGGATCCAATTATTATAACTATTCAAAAAATCAAACAAATATGAAAAACATCAAATCGGTTTCAACTTTCATTCTCGCTACACTTTTGCTTATTCAGTGTCAAGCGAAAAGCAAACCCGCAACTGAAAGTGGAAATTTCGAGGAACTCAAAGAACTAATTAAAAGTTCAAACCATGGAAAAGCGAATATCAGTTTTGTGGCTGCAGCAGCGATTTCAACTCCTTGTGTGGTTCATATCAGAACCAAAATCAATGTCGTAGTCAATACGGTAAGCCCTTTTCAAGATTTTTTTGGCAATGAATTTTTCTTCCAACAGCCGCGAAATCAAAATCAAGAATCCAGTGGTTCTGGCGTCATCATAGATCCCAATGGATATATCGTGACCAATAACCACGTCATTCAAAATGCAACTGAAATCGAGGTAACTCTAAGAAACAAAATAACGTATAAAGCCAGGATTATTGGGACGGACAAGGATTCAGACATCGCTTTAATCAAAATAGAGGAAACCAAGTTGCCAACTTTGGAATTTGCCAATTCGGACAGCACTATGGTTGGAGAATGGGTGCTAGCAGTTGGCAACCCATTTAATTTAGAAAGCACTGTGACGCAAGGAATTGTAAGTGCCAAGGGTCGTGCTCTCAATATGCAAAACCAGTCCAATACTTCTATTGAATCATTTATACAAACAGATGCAGCTGTTAATCCTGGAAACTCTGGAGGTGCACTGGTCAATCTTCAAGGAGAACTCATAGGGATCAATACCGCAATTGCATCACCGACCGGTGCTTATGCGGGGTATGCATTTGCAGTGCCTTCCAACCTCGTCTATAAGGTCGTAGAAGATCTCAAAAGACATGGCACCGTCCAGAGGGCATACTTAGGGATTCAAGCAGATCAACTCACCTCTGAAAAAGCAAAAAAACTAAAACTTCCCTCCGCTTCCGGAGTACTTATTGCCATGACCAACAAGGGTGGCGCTGCCGAAAAAGCAGGATTAAAGGCCGGCGATTTAATTTTAAAAATCAATGGAAACAACATTTCATCGTTTCCAGAACTTCTAGAACAAATCAATACACACAGACCCGGAGATATCGTTGCCGTTGAATATATTCGAAACGGCAATTCCGAGAAGGTAAATGTGGAACTGAAAAACAAACAAAACAATAATGAAATCATTAAACTAGATGACAATATACTTCGAAAAATTGGAGTTGAGGTTACTGAATTAAGCAGTCTTGAAAAATCAAATCTAAGAATCAATCACGGTTTAAAAGTAGTCAAGCTCGATCAAAATGGTATTCTGGAACGCAGCACGGATATCCGAGTTGGATTTATTATTTTAGCGGTAAATGAACAACCGGTAACAAACCTAAATGACTTTCAAAAGGCAATTTTTAGTCAGCAAAATAATAAAACAATAATCCTCGAAGGTATTTACCCTAACAGGCCCTATACCTATCAATATGCCTTTAAACTTTAGTCACTTTTTTGCTCAAAAAAGCTTCGGATATATGCATTTGATTTTTTTCGAACCATTAAATAATTCTATCTACCTTTACCATGTTCTAAAAAATAATAAATTATAACTTATGGCTACGAGGAACTGTGTAAACGGTCACGAAAATGATATCAATGCCGTTTTTTGTGAAACTTGTGGAATGACTTTTATCGATGATATACCTGAAAATTCAGCTTCAAATCAAAAATACACGACCTTAAACGCCAATTCCAATGAAGTGTCTTTCTTCAAAACACATCTTACAAAAATCATATCTTCTATCTCAATCGCAGGATTATTGATCTTGGGCTACACATTCCTTCTGCCCAAATTATCATCAAGTTTAGGATCTTCTTTATCTATAAATGACAAGGCTTTTCTTACCATTTCAGGATCTAATACAATGGGTGAAGAAATGATGCCAGAGCTCGCAAAGGCTTATATGGAAACAAAGCTTAATTTGAAAAATGTATCTGTTTCGAAATCTAACAATGGAGACATAATCGTTTCTGGTCAGGGCGTCCAAGGCATTCTGACCATTAAAATTGAAACGATTGGTTCTGAAAAAGGAATCAATAAATTGTTAAAAGACTCTTGTGACATAGCGATGTCATCAAGAGAAATCAAGGATGGTGAGATCACAGAAACGGTAAACCATAGCATCAATAGTGAATATATAATCGCAAGAGATGGATTAGCTGTTATTGTAAATGAAGAAAACCCAATTCAGGAGTTGTCCAAAAGCGATCTTGCAGACATCTTTTCAGGTCAAAAAACTGAATGGGCAGAATTTGGTAATTACTTTGGCACGATAACTATTTTGGCACTGGATCAAAATTCAAGTACCACTTCAATCATGGAGACGTTGATCTTAAATCAGGATGTCAAAAAAGTAGCTCCAGATATGCAAAAAGTAGAATCGATCAAAGACTTATTGAATGGAGTAGCAAAAAATAAGTTTGCAATTGCATATGTCTCCTCTTCAAAGACTGCTGATATGAAAAATCTAAAAATTTCTGGATATGGAATGAGCCCGATAGCTCCGTCAATTCAAACACTTTCAACTGAAGATTATCCTATATCCAGACGAATGTACTTGTACGCAAACACCAAAAACAAAGGTGAAAATGTCCAAAAGTTTCTAGAATTTTGTAATTCTTCAGAAGCATTTGAGTCCATAAAAAAAATGGGGTTCATTCCTAATTCGTTGGAATGTTCAAAGGCTATGACGCCAGTCATGGATTCCAGTCAAGCATCCTTATATCGTAATCTATACAAAGGAAATGCCTGTAGACTAACGACTACTTTGTTTTTTAATAACAGATTAAACCAACTAGACAATAAAGGACTCAACGACATTTCCAGAATTTTGGCTTATCAATCAAAGAACACGAGCAAAAGTATCTTGTTATGCGGATTTGCAAACGCAAGTGGCAATCAGACAGTTGATATTGCTCGATCAGAAACATTGATATCCATCGTAAAGAAAGAATTTGAATCAAAAGGTGTTCGCGTAGAATCCATGGCTGTAGGATCATCCGTGCTTGTTGCTGGAAAAAATGCGTCCAATCAAAACAAAAACAACCGAATTGAGGTTTGGATGAAATAGTCATTAAAATCTTGCTGACGTTCATGAATTCATATTGAAAATTGTTTATCAAATCTTAGGATTTAGCTGACGGATTATTCGCCAACTAAATATCTAGCTTACGTTATTTTTTATAATCTATATATTTGCAGCCTTATTTGCTATTCGAATGTTTTTACAAGTTTTTAAGTCCAAAATTCACCGTGCCATTGTCACTCAAGCAGACCTAAACTATATAGGTAGTGTGACGATAGATGAGGATTTGATGGATGCTGCTAATATCTATGAAAATGAACGCGTTCAAATCGTGAATGTGAACAATGGAGAGAGACTTGAAACCTATGTCATCAAAGGAGAAAGAGGATCTGGAGTCATTTGCCTCAATGGTCCTGCAGCAAGAAAAGTGGAACCTGGCGATATGGTTATCATTATCTCTTATGCATATATGACCTTAGATGAGATAAAGGCGCACAATCCTATAATGATCTACCCTCAACAACCAAACAACAAATTAGCCTAAAACGATGAACGGAACTATAAAAAATGCTTTGAAATTGGTAATTTCGATTGGCATTGGTTTCGGACTCATTTATTTCATAAATTCTAGCTTAACCGGGGAGGACAAAGCGCTTATTTTTCAAAGTTTTCGAACGGCTAAGCTTCCAGTAATTGTATTAACTATTTTGCTAGCGGCCACAGCCTGCGTTATTCGCGCATTGCGTTGGGAGTTATTGTTAAATCCTATAGGTTGCCATCCTAGAAGATCAACGTTGGTCTCCTCAATTTTCATCATGTATTTGGCCAATCTCATTTTTCCTCGATTGGGTGAGGTTCTTCGATGTTCGGTTTTATTTCAAAAGGACGAAATTCCAGTAGAAAAAAGCATTGGAACGATGGTGGTGGAGCGTCTAATAGATTTTCTTTTTGCTGGGCTATATGTGTTGCTGGCATTTGTTTTTGAGCATCAGAAGTTACTTGAAATCTACAACAAATATCTTGCAGAAAAGAAAGAAGGTTCGTCGCACTTGTTGCTTTTTACCATTGGACTTGTAATTCTTTTTGGGATTGTTGCCTTTTTTGTGCCAAAGATTCGAAGACTTATTATTCAAAAGGTCAAAGGACTTTGGGAAGGTATTAGCTCTATTTTTAAACTCGAAAAACCTATTCTTTTCGTTATCTATAGCCTTGTGTTGTATTCGATATACTTCGCTACAACGATTATTATGTATTATGCGATTAACGGTTTAGATGGCCTAAGAATGACATCTGGATTCGTGATTTTGACAGCAGGAACGCTCGCCATAGGCCTAACACAAGGTGGCATAGGCGCATTTCAATTGCTTGTAACAAAATCACTAGAATTATATGACATTGCTAGACCATTAGGATTGGCTTATTCGTGGCTTTCTTGGACTGTTCAGACGGGCACCTTGGTCATTGGAGGAATTATTGCCTGGGTTTATGTCCAATTTACAAAAGCAAGATAATGGCAAAGCACAGTAAGTTCTATGTTGTTTGGCGAGGACATCAAACGGGTGTTTTCACAGATTGGGAATCTTGTAAAAAATCAGTCGAGGCGTTCAAAAATCCAGCATTTAAATCATTTAAAACGGAGGCAGAAGCAATCGTTGCTTCTAGAGGCCGCCCCGAGGATTTTTTGGAGTCTAAAACTAAAGAAGATCCTACTCGTTCAAAAAATAATATCATTATCAATTCTATCTGTGTAGACGCAGCTTGCAGCGGGAACCCTGGACCAATGGAGTATCGAGGGGTAGATTATAAAACAAAAAAACAACTTTTTTTAAGTAAGGTATACCCGCAAGGAACAAATAATATCGGAGAATTCATTGCCATCATTCACGCCATAGGATGGATGCAAACTCACCAAGTAAATAACGTAATTTATACCGATAGTATGACCGCAATAAGCTGGATTCGAAACAAAAAAATAAAAACGAATCTAGAGCCAACAGAGGCTAATAAAGAATTATTTGAGGTAATGGATCGTGCATTGCAATTTGTCCTAAGCAATGATATGTCGCAATATCAAATTCTAAAATGGGAAACAGAATCTTGGGGTGAAATTCCAGCGGATTTTGGAAGGAAATAATCCGATTCTAATTCTAACTGGATTCAAACTAATTTTATATATTTTTGCACAGCAATATCTAAAAATGGGAATTTACAAAAAAACGGAAGAGTTTCAACCTGAAGCGATAGATCACTTATCGAATCATGTCAAAGGAATGCTTCAAATACTGGGAGAAGATACGAGTAGAGAGGGATTAGAAAAAACGCCTAGCAGAGTAGCCAAATCTCTTGGCTTTATGACAAAAGGATATGATGAGGACGCTGTAGAAATTCTAAAATCAGCTCTCTTTGTCGAGGAAACCAATGAAATGGTAGTCGTGAAGGATATTGAACTTTATTCCATGTGTGAACATCACATGCTTCCATTTTATGGAAAAGCTCATATTGGTTATTTACCTAGAAAGCATATTACTGGACTCAGCAAAATGGCTCGAGTTGTTGATGTGTTCTCCAGAAGATTGCAGGTACAAGAACGTCTTACTATGGAAATCAAAGATGCAATTCAAGAAGCTCTAGATCCACTAGGAGTAGCTGTGGTCATTGAAGCAAAACATCTTTGTATGATGATGCGAGGCGTTCAGAAACAGAACTCATCTACCGTTACCTCTTCCTTTAATGGAGAGTTTTTGAACAATCTTGCTACAAGAAAGGAATTCTTGAATGTGATCAGTACCAAACTGTCCTAATCAAAAAAATATAGAAATCAGTTTTGTCGGCTAGTACCTTCAAATAAATGATTTTCTATTTCATTTCCTTTTGTAGAATATTCGTATAGCTTCGTATTGATATCTTGGAGGTCAGCATCTGCGATATTATCTTTGACAAGAATAGAATCCATTGTGAATAACTGGGAGGTCAATAGGTTTAGTTCTGCCAATTCCAATTCGTTTTTATTCAATGCGGCGCTGTCTGCAAGTATTTCTAGCTTTTCTTGAAGTGCAGAATATTTAGATTTCGTATTCGATACCGTAGTAGAAGTTTTAAAATCACATTTATACTTCTTAAACACCAGAAAAACAGCGGCAACATTAATCGTAGCAAAGCTCAAGATGGCTAGCCAATAGAGCCTTTTGTATCGTTGTTTGCTAGAAAAAAATGGAAGCTTCATATTACCTGCAAAATTAAGTAAAATCTGAGAAACACCTCCGTTTGATTTCTTTATTTGTGGATTTGTGAATGACTAAATTTTCGCCTTATATCCGAATGAGTACC
>CANHJR010000048.1 GCA_947461165.1 Saprospirales bacterium
AATTGGCATAGCCATAGCAGCACCTTGACCGAGACCTGTACTTCTAAAACGAACCAATCTATCATCACAACCTACCCATACACCGGCTATCAAGTCTGGCGTTAATCCTATAAACCAACCATCGGCATTGCTTTGTGTGGTTCCTGTTTTACCGCATATCTCACCCGTCAATCCATAAGTTCCTTTGAGCCTTTTGGCAGTTCCATCATCGACGACACCCTTCATCATTTCTTGCATCACATAGGCTACTTCTGGTCTAAATGCTTCTTTAAACGTTGGATAATGTTCAAATATGATATTTCCATTCATATCCTCAATTCTGGAAATAAATGTTGGTTTTGTATAAAGTCCTTCGTTGGCATAAGGAGTATAAGCACCTACCATTTCATAAACCGAAATTTCAGGTGTACCAAGACAGATCGATGGATAAGGCCTGATTTTTGTGGAACTATCTATTCCAAGATTGCGGCATAGTTCGATCACCGCATTCGGGCCAACTTCATACATAAGTCTAGCGGAGACCGTATTCAATGACTTGCTCAAAGCCTGCTTCAATGTAGGAGAGCCACCATATCCGCCGCCTGAGTTGGAAGGAGACCACGCTGCCGCCAATTTCCACTTTGGATTGCCTGGACGGAATACTATCCGTAGGTTCGGCACTTTGTGACAAGGTGAATATCCTTTTTGGTCCACCGCAACCGTATATAAAAAGGGTTTGAAAATGGATCCAACTTGACGCTTGGTACCTATATTGACGTGATCGTATTTGAAGTATTTAAAATTTGCTCCACCTACCCAGGTCTTCACATACCCGTTGTGCGGGTCTATCGCAAGGAACCCAGCCTGCAAAATCATATTATAATATTTGATCGAATCCCATGGAGACATCTCCACTTCCTTATCATCTTGCTGGTAGGTCCAGATTTTCATTTTGATTGGCTTCCTTAGGGAGTCTACAATCTCAGATTCTTCAAGACCAGCGGCCTTCAATGCTTGATAGCGTTCTGATTTTCGGACATGTCTCATAAAAAAAGATGGACGACTATGCCAAGGACTATAGCCTCGCCAGTGTTCATTTAGCAACGATTGATAACTAGATAGGTGCTCGGCTACAGCCTCTTCAGCATATTGTTGCATTCGGAGATCGATTGTAGTATAAATCTTTAATCCATCTCCATAAATATCATAGGTGCTTCCATCTTTCTTTGGATGTTTAGCAAAATAGGCCTTGAGATATTTTCGAACATAGGATGTGAAATAGGGCGCAATGTCTTCGTTTATTACTTCTCGATTGAAGTTTAATTTGATTGATTTAGCAAGTTCCTTTTGATACTGATCTTCCGATAAAAAGTTGTACTCGCGCATTTTGCCCAAAACGACATCTCTTCGCTCCTTGGCAGCCTCTGGATGAACTCTAGGATTATACTTATACGTGGCCTTGAGCATTCCAACAAGGATTGCAGACTCATCTATTGTCAAATCTTGGACTCGCTTGTCAAAATAAGTTTTAGCTGCTGCCTTGACACCAAAAGCATTGTCGCTAAATTCGACCGTATTGAAATAGGAGGAAATAATCTCATGCTTCGTAAAATTGCGTTCAAGCTTCACAGCTATTATCCATTCTTTGAATTTGCGTATGATCAGCTCCAATGTATTCAGATTTCCTCTTGGGAATAGATTCTTTGCCAATTGCTGAGTTATCGTACTTCCGCCGCCTCGATTTCCAGTACTTACGACTCCCTTTGCAACGCCTAGCATCGCTTTTGGATCGATACCACTATGAAGATAAAACCTGGAGTCTTCCGTTGCGATCAGAGCATTGACCAAATGTGGGGGAAGTTCTTTGAAATTGCACGGAACTCTGTTGTGAGTAAATATTTTTCCCATAAGCGTCGTTCCATCGGATGCAAATATTTGTGATGCCGTGAAGTTTTTTGGATTTTCAAGATCCTTAAATGACGGCATCTCACCAAAAAAACCAAAGTTCAGAGCTAGAAAAAACAATAGAATGCTCACATAATACAAACCTATGTATTTCCAATATTTTCGACTTCCTTGAATAAAATTTGAACTCATATAGATATAGAGGTCAAATTTATATCAAAAAAAACAATTCTTAGATTTCGAAGTTCTTAGACTTAAAAAATCAAAATTTAAACAAGGGGTAAAACGATATTAGGTCATAGGTACCTCAATGATCAATATTTCAGCATTGTCAGATGCAGATTCGACCGATATTTGATCTTGATTCCATATCCCAATGGCATCTCTGGTGCTCAAATCCTGGTTTTCTATCAAAAATTTTCCGTTGATCACAAAAGCGTAAATTCCGTTGGATTTATCCTTCAATTGATAATTTGTAGTCTTATCCTTATCAAATTGACCAATATGAAACCAAGCGTTCTGATGAATCCAAACACCATCATCTTTTGGATCTGGGGACAGAATTTGGGAAAATTGATTTTGTTTTGATGCAGAATCTAAGGCGAGTTGATCATATCTTGGAGTTACATTTTGCTTATTGGGAAAAATCCAAATTTGAAGCAATTGAAGTGATTGATCCTTGTGATGATTGAACTCACTATGTTGTATTCCTGTTCCTGCACTCATGACTTGAATCTCTCCTGCCCTGATCACCGAGGAGTTGCCCATGCTGTCTTTGTGTTCGATGGCACCGTGCAATGGTATCGTAATGATTTCCATATTGTCATGTGGATGGGTTCCAAATCCCATTCCTTCTGCTATTTGATCGTCGTTCAAGACTCGAAGCGCACCAAAATTCATTCGTTCTGGGTTGTAATAATTGGCAAAACTGAATGAATGTTTTGCATTTAGCCAGCCATGGTTTGCAGAACCTCTAGAATCTGCTCGGTGTATGATCATATTGTCCATTATTTTGCTATTTGTGTTTTGAATGTGGTTAAACCCTTGGATTTGCTTAGGATTCGGTTCGAATATTTCATCATTTTGGTGATGAATTTGATTGCCAAATGTTTTGGAGACCGCCAATATGCTAGATCCAAGCAAGGTGTTTTTTAAAAAATCTTTACGCTTCATAAACGGGTTAAAATATTACATTTAACACTATATATAATTGATAAGTTCCTCGGCAGTAATGGGACTCAAACTAATCCCCATTCCATTGCAGTTCATAGCGTACACGACATTTTTATCCAAGACTTGAATAACGGTTTTGTGAGTTTCCTCAAAAGCCATGATCCCCGACCACTGCTTAAAGATTTCAAATTGGGTATGAGGTAGGATGATTGTCTTTAGTTTGTCTATCAAGTCGGATTGGATGTCATCATTTAAGCCGAAATCACTCGTCGTTTCTCCTTCAAAATCAAGCTGTCGACCGCCTCCCAAAAGGATTCTATTTCCAATATTCCTAAAATAGTAATATCCTTGATTAAAATGAAAACAACCTTTTATTTGGAGGTCATGGATTGGATTTGTTATGAGGACTTGTCCTCGTCCTGGTTTTACATTCTGAATTGAGTTTGGTACAAATCCATTGGTAGTTAAGATAAGTTTCTGAGTCTTGAATGTCGTCTGATGATTGATCTCAAATTCCAAACCATCTTGAAGATTGGTATGTCCAGTCAGTTCGGCTCCAGAGAAATACGAAATATTGGCTTCGCGAAGTTTTTTTTGCAAGGCAAGAATCAATTTCCCACTATGGAGTTGACCTTCAAGGACGTTTTCAACTAATTGATTTGTTTTATTAAAACCAAAAGCCTTGATTTTAGTTTTGTTCAAAGCAAATGTCTTATTCTTAAAAATAGGAAATAGCATCTCGTTCATTTGAGAGATTTCTTCTTCAATATTCTTTGAATCAAAAAATAGTTCATGGCCACCAAGCTGATGATAGTCAATATCTAAATCTTCGAATGTATGTCTCAGCTTTAGAATTCCTCGCCATCTTTTCTCTACTGTGCTGCAGGTTTCTTGCTCTCCCATGCTCTCTACATTGGCTATCAATTCTGTGAGTGATCCAAAACAAGCGAAGCCCGCATTTCTTGATGTAGCTCCTTGTGGCAAAATGCCTCTTTCGAATACGGCAATATGACTATTTGGAAATTTTTTTCGGATTTCAAGTGCAGAAAATAGCCCTAAAATACCGCCTCCGATGATAGTAATGTCAAATTCAACCATTGCGCTCAATTCCCAGAAGCTGCGTTCTACATTATTCATATGACAAATATAAATCGAAAGCTATCCACAATTGACAATTTCTTTCTTAGCTTCCTTTTGAATTCCGTGCTACATTTGTTGCATAAAAATACCCCTATCGCAGAGCAATGTCCAAATTCATCATAATCCTTTTCATATTTTTATCATTTTCTTCCTGCTATGTTGGCAAGGCATACAAGTTTCGCAAATACGATCTTGTAGATTTGCCAAAATTCGAAGCGGATTTTTTTGAACCATCCAAGACGCCTTTTCAATTCAAAAGAGGTAGCATATCGCAGAAAAATAAACTAGAATTGGATTCCATGCTTTTAGGCTCCAACAAATATGGTTTTGCTGTCATACGAAATGATAGTATTCTTTATGAGTTTTACAACACAAACATCCAGGATTCCTCGCTTCTTCCATCCTTTTCAGTTGCAAAATCGTTTATCAGCACATTGTTAGGCATTGCGCTGGAGGAGGGGAAAATAAAGAGTCTAAACGAACCCATCACAAACTATCTACCAGAACTCGCCCATCGAGATTCAAGGTTTTCTAAGATCACCATACAACATGTTCTCGATATGCGGTCTGGCATCAAAAGCTCCGAAAACTATTACAATCCTATGAGCGATGTTTTGAAATTGGGATTTGGGAAAAACATATGGAAAAAGGGGCTCAAGCTTGATATCGAATCGGAGCCTGGATTGAAGTTTGAATATAAAAGTGCCAACACGCAGCTGCTTGGATTTATAATTGAAAGATCCACAGGTCAGAAACTTCAGACTTATTTTGACACTAAAATTTATCAACCGCTTCAAATGTCTCATCGTGGATCGTGGATCGTGGATGATCCCAAACATCGAACGATTCGTGCTTTTTGTTGTATGAATTTTGCCTTGTTGGACTATGCTAAATTTGGCAAATTAATTTTGGATAAAGGTCAATTTAATGGAAAAAGGGTGATTTCAGAAAAATGGATAGAAAACGCCACCAATGCAGACACCTTAACGAAATATGATGGATACAAAAATCAATGGTGGCAATGGAATTCAAAATCAGATCATAGTTTTTATGCGCGAGGATTATTGAATCAGTATATACATATCACTCCAAGTAAAAACCTGATTATTGTTCATTTTGGAAATAGTCAAAATCCGAACAATCCACTTAAAAAAGGCTTTGAAAAGCGTCTCGAAGCATTATTCTGACGTTCAAATCCATTTTATTCAAATTTTCACAACATCCCATAGAAAGAAACCAATCGATGAAAACCTTATACCTTCTTGATGCCTACGCGTTAATATTTCGTGCATACTACTCCATGGGTAGCAATTTTATGTATAATTCTAAGAAGCAAAATGTGACGGCTATCATGGGATTTACCCGAGCAGTCTGGCAGCTCATTCAAAAAGAAAATCCAACTCATTTGGCTGTTGTATTCGACCATAAAAGTGCCAACGTTCGGGTTCAAGAGTTTGAGTATTACAAGGCAAATAGAGATGCTACACCGGAAGATATCATTACTTCTGAGCCGTATATTCGTCAGATCATTCAAGCGATGAATATTCCTATTCTGGAGGTTGAAGGATATGAGGCCGACGATGTCATCGGAACCATCGCCAAACAAAAGGCGCGCGAAGATCATTTGGTCTATATGGTCACGCCGGACAAGGACTTTGCTCAACTCGTCGAGGAGAATATAAAAATTTACAAGCCAGCTAGAATGGGTAGTCAACCAGAAATTCTAGGAGTAGAGGAAGTATGCAAAAATTGGGAAATAGACAATCCTTTGCAGGTTATCGATATCCTTGCGCTTTGGGGCGATGCGGTGGACAACATTCCTGGTATCCCAGGAGTAGGAGAAAAAACGTCCAAAATTTTAATCAAAGAATATGGATCGGTAGAAGGACTTATAGCCAATGCGGAAAAGCTGAAAGGTAAACAAAAGGAGAATGTCATTAGTTTTGCACAGCAAGGTCTCGATAGCAAAAAACTGGCAACAATCATCCTCGATGTTCCGATTGAGATTAGTGATGAGAAACTCATAATGGAACCGTTTGATAAGGATAAACTACGAGAGATTTTTACCGAACTGGAATTCCGAACCCTGCAAAAGGAAATGCTTGGAGAACAAACTTCAGTACCCATCCCAAGCTCAAAATCCTCAGCAACGAAGTATGATCTTTTCAATCAGCCAAGTGGCGATGAGATCGAGGTCGAAGTTACCTCAAATTTTGAGAATGCTAGTACGATTCGTCACGAATACAATCTTGTCGATACGCCTGAAAAAAGAATCGAGCTGAAAGCCTTGTTGTTGAAAGTAGAAAAATTTGCCTTCGATACAGAGACGACCGGATTGGATTACTATGATGCTGAGATTATTGGAATGTCATTTTCAATTGAAAAGAACAGTGGGCATTATATCCCTTTGTTAGGTAGTTTTGAAGAAACTAAGAAAATTTTAGAGGAGTTTGCGTCATTATTTTCGGATAATACTAAATTGAAGATTGCACAGAATTTGAAATTTGATCAGCATTTTCTATTGAATTATGGAATAGAGATCGTTGAACCAATTTTTGACACGATGCTTTGCCATTTTCTATTGGATGCGGATTCCAAACATTCATTAGATTGGATGAGTCAAGTATATCTGAACTATTCTCCTATCAAATTTGAGGAATTGGTAGGAAAGGGTGCTCGAAAAATTGATATACGAAAAGTAGACTTGGAAAAAATCAAGGAGTATGCCTCAGAAGACACAGATGTTTGTTTTCAGCTATATGAGAAATTAAATGCAGAGGTTGAAACACTTCCCAAAGTAAAAAAATTGATGAAGGAAATTGAATTTCCATTAGTCTCCGTACTAGCCGATATGGAGAGAACTGGGGTTTGCCTTGATGTCGATTTTTTGGCTCAATATTCCCTAGAATTGGCAGAGGAGCAGAAAATAGCACAAGAAAAAGTGTTTGAAGCTGCTGGACTTCGATTTAACCTGGATAGTCCAAAACAACTTGGTGAAGTTCTTTTTGAACGAATGAAAATACCTTATACAGAGAAGAAGACAAAAACAGGTCAGTATGCCACAGGAGAAGAAGTTTTGGCCAAACTTGTCAAGGAACACGAAATCGCGAAGACGATTCTCGACTATAGGGAACTGACCAAACTCAAATCAACATACGTAGATGCGCTACCTCAAATGGTAAGTAAAAAAACCGGTCGAATTCACACTTCTTTCAATCAAACAATAGCCTCTACTGGGAGGCTAAGTAGCACTGAACCCAATCTTCAAAATATTCCAATAAGAACGGAACGTGGTCGTAAAATCAGAAAGGCATTTATAGCTCAGAATGACGATTACATAATATTAAGCGCAGATTACTCTCAAATAGAACTTAGATTGATAGCCGAAATTAGCGGCGACGAGACCATGATCGATGCTTTTAAAAACAATCAGGATATCCATCGATTGACAGCCAGCAAGGTATTGAATATTCCTTTTGAAGAGGTAACCAAGGAGCAAAGAAGCAATGCGAAAGTTGTCAATTTTGGCATTATATATGGCGTATCTGCGTTTGGCCTTAC
>CANHJR010000049.1 GCA_947461165.1 Saprospirales bacterium
GAAAGAAAAAGATGCGACAGACATAAAGACTCATTTGAGACTCGGCGTCAAGAACGGTGGCTGTTCAGGATATTCCTACATTTTTGAATTAGACGCCAAAAAAGAAGGCGATATTGAAGAAAATCTCGAAGGGTTTTCAATAGTGGTTGACACGACTCAAGCAGCGCTTATTTTCAATTTGGAGGTTGATTATGCCTCAGGACTTAACAATCGAGGATTTATTTTCAATAATCCCAATGCTAAAACGACTTGTGGATGTGGCACAAGCTTTGGCTAGATGCATTCTTATTAATCAGAAGCAATACGCCAAATCAGTCCTATATTTGTAGGCGTTTGTTATCCAAATCAGTTATTACATATTTTATAAAATACAATTCATCCAAAATGAAAAAAATTCTAATTCTCTGCGCGACTTTCCTCCTCCTTTCATCTGCCAATGCTCAAGCTCCAAAACAAATCAAATGGACCATCGCTGCAAAGCGAACCTCTCCCAACTCTGCGTTGATTCTCTATAAGGCGACATTGAGCCCTACTTGGCATATTTGGTCTCAAAACCCTGGTGATGATATGCTCATTCCGCCTACGTGGACTTATAATGACAAAAAAATTAAGAATGTAGGTCTGGCAAAAGAGACCGGCAAGAAAATATCCAAAACCGAAGAAGGCTTCAAAGGAAAACTTAGTTTCTATGAAGGTTCTGTCGTCTTTGCCCAAAAAGTAAGTCTAGGCAATCAGAAAACAGTCTCAGGTTCTATCAACTATCAAATATGTGATCCAAAGAGTTGTCTTCCGCCAACAGATCATAAATTTTCGATTTCTTTGAAATAGGATCATTCTGTACAAATAATTAAATTTCCATTGAATGAATTTGATCAAAAAAAGCCTGTTAACGATCCTACTAACGATTACGTGGAGTCTGGGAAGCCATAATTCCCTGTTTTCGCAGGAGAAACCAAGTGCCGAAACAGCCACAGAAGAGGTTAGTGATGCGGAAATGGAGAAGCTCCTCGGCGAGGCAGAAATGGATGTAGCAATTGCAGATACAGCAACCGCTGTCGTAGTAGATTCGGCCATCAATGAGCCAGAATCTTTTGGTATATTTGGTGTTCCGCTTGCCGATTGTAGTGAAGCCACAGAAGACTTGAACCTATGGACAGCATTCTTCTTTGGTATTTTAGGTGGATTAGCAGCTTTGTTTTTCCCGTGTACGTTCCCTATGATTCCTATGACGATGAGCTTTTTCCTAAAAGGTTCAGAACAAGGCAAAGGCACGCGAAATGCGATTCTATATGGATTTTGTATTTTCCTCGTGTATTTTCTTTTGAGCTTACCATTCCATTTTGGACTAGGTGGTGCAGCACTTAATAATTTCAGCACCAATGTTTGGGTCAATTTGATTTTCTTCGTTATTTTCATTTTCTTTTCCTTTTCATTATTCGGGTTTTATGATATATCATTGCCAGCGAGTCTTGGCAATAAACTAGATAGTAAATCTGGTACAGGAACATTTATAGGAATCTTCTTTATGGCATTTACCTTGGCCATTGTCTCCTTTTCTTGTACAGGACCAATTTTGGGATTAGTCCTTGCTAGTGCGAAAAATTCAGCATTCATTACCCCTGCATTTTCGGGATTTGGAATTGGATTGGGTGTTCCATTCGCCATTTTTGCCTTGTTCCCGAAGTTATTGAAAAATCTACCCAAATCCGGATCTTGGCTAGACGTCGTCAAGGTCATTTTTGGATTTATAGAACTGGCATTTGCGTTCAAATTTTTATCAAATGCCGATCTAGTAGAGCGTTGGGGGATTCTGAAACGCGAACCTTTTGTTCTAATTTGGATCGCAGTGTTCATCCTTCAAGGATTGTATTTGATTGGACTTTTTAAATTCAAGAAAGAGTCTATTATTAAGAAAACGCCAATTACGTGGTTACTAGCTATCGTAAGCTTCTTATTTGTAGGGTATCTTGCTACAGACTTCTTCGGTGGTGAGTTGCGATATTTGAGTGGATTCCCACCTCCAAAATCATATAGTATCAATCATCAAAAAGAGCATTTTGAGACTAACCAGAATCAATATGCCGCAGCACTTGCCAAAGCCAAGGCGGAAAAGAAGCTACTCCTCATTGATTTTACAGGCTGGGCCTGTGTCAATTGTCGCAGAATGGAAGAGAATGTATGGGTCGCTCCTGAAGTCTATGACTTGCTAGGCAAGAATTATGTGATTACCTCACTCTACGTAGATCAGAAAACCGCTCTACCCAAGGATCAGCAGTACTTCTCCAAAACATTGGAAAAAGATGTGGTCACAGAAGGAGACAAATGGTCAGAAATGCAAGCAAAAAATTTATATCAATTTACGCAGCCGCAATATGCAATCATCGATCCAAATACCGAGCGAATAATCAATAAGCCGATAGGTGGATACAACGAAGTCAGCATTTTCAAGAAGTTCTTGGAATGTGGTACTCAATTTAAAGATAAAAAATAATGTCAAAGAAAATAGCCTTTTACCTGCGAATGTTTATGGCATTCTGCTTTATTCTAGCATCGATTTCCGTTCTATATTATCGCGAAAGTTCACAGTTGTCTGCCATGCAAACTTATGCTTTTTCGGGCTTACTATTCGTTTATGGCGTCTTTCGAGTAGTCAGAGCATATAAATCCTGGGACGATATCATTGTTGAAGAATAATATAAACCATATGCAATTGAAAATTTCGAACTTTTTTGGTTTCATTGGGCTGGGCTTCTTTTTTTTCACATCTTGTGATGATAGACCTAAATTGATGGATACGCCTACCTCTGGTTTGATCACGGTCCTAGTGGATGAAACCTACAAACCTTTGATGGATAGTGAAAAAATGGTTTTTGAGGCGCAGTATCCAGATGCCAAGATCAATGTCGTGTATAAGCCAGCTCTTGATATTCTCGATCAAATGGACAATGATAGTTTTCGAGCTTATTTTACTGCGGCACCAGTGGATTCGAATTTGTTGCGGGGCTTTTATGAACGCAAGAAGTATTTTCCAAAGTCTATTTTTATAGCCAAGGATGCTATTGCCCTCATTGCAAATAATCAGAAAAAAGGGTTGAAGATATCGGTGGATGAATTTGCGAAGATCTGTCGTGGAGAGATTACGGATTATTCACAGGTCAAAGGGTGCAAGCATTCTGGAAAAATTACCTTGGTTTTTGATAATGCAAAATCGAGTACCGTTCAATACATTCAAGATTCTGTCTTGAAAGGAGGACTCATTTCCAACAAAACATTTGCCCTACAATCCAATCCAGATGTCATGGACTATGTCACCAAGAATAATGGTGCCCTTGGGGTCATAGGTGCGAATTGGATTAGTGACAATGCAGATATCGAAACATTGAAATTTACCCAATCGATCTATACCGTAGAAGTCGGCGAAGGAGAAAATCCAGCATACTTTTATACTCCACACCCTGGATATATTGCAACACATATGTACCCAATGCGGAGACTAATGACTGTCACATTGAAGGAGAATGGCGCGGCACTTGGTCGTGGTTTTGTAAACTTTATCACGGGTGATATCGGCCAGAAAATAGTATTAAAATCAGGGATAGTTCCAGCCAAAGCCATTACAAGAGTGGTTGAAACGAGAAATAAACTTTAAATAATTGTAAACTATTAAACGAAAGACCACATTATCTCATCTTAAAAAAGACTAAAGAACAAAAACGAATAACACAATGAAAAAGAATCAAATTATTGGAACGATCATCGCTGTAGTTGCAGCTGTTTCTGGACTTCATGCACAAAGTAAATCTGGACTAGCGCTAGTCACTGAAGAACGATGGTGGTCTGCAGAAAAGGAATTCTCAAAATCAAAAGAAGAAGCAGACGTGTTCTATACAGGGCTCTGTCAGGTAAAAAAAGATGAACTAGATGCTGCAAAAACGACATTTAATTCGATTTCAACTACAGCTTTTGGCAAGGTAGGACTCGGACTTTTGGAATTGAATGCCAGTAATAATGCTGGAGCTCAAAAACTTTTTGAGGAAGCAAATGCAAGTGCAAAAGGCAAAAACGCCGAACTATTGATAGCCATCAGCAGAGCAATCATTCACTCCAAAGCAAACGACAAAGAAAAAGCAATCGAATGGGCATCCAAGGCCGTGGAACTAAACAAGTCCAATTTGGATTATAAAATGGCTCTCGGCGAGGCCTATAGCGCTAGCGGTGATGGTGGTAGTGCCAACAATCAATATGAATCCATCGTGGAGAAAAATCCAAAATCGGCTATTGCTTATGCAAAAATAGCGCAAGTATACTTCCGAGGTAGATTGTATAGCCTAATGAGAGAGAACTTGGACAAGGCCTTAGCTATCGATCCGAACCATTTGTTTTCACTGAGCTATATGGGCGATTTGATGTACAAATCCAAGTCTTTTGACAGTGCCAAAATCTATCAATCTAGGCTACTCGAACTAGGAGACAAGAATCCTATCGACAGAGCGATGATGGCCAATATTTTATATCTAGGCAAGGATTATGAAGGTGCCATTGCACTCATTCAGGAAATTATTTCAGGTGACAACAAATACACGTATTTGAATAGGTTGATCGGTTATTCCTATTTTGAAACGAAGAAGCCAAATGAAGCGATCACATTCTTAGAAAAATTCATCCAAACAGAGCCAAAGGAAAAGATTATCGGCTCTGACTATGAGTATCTTGCAAAATCATACACAGCTGCTGGTCAGCCAGAAAAGGGAATTGAAGTCTTGAATAGTGCCCTCATTCTCAATCCAAACGACAAAGACCTCATGATTCAAATCGCAAAAGAGTACAAGGACTTGAAAAAACTAGATGAAGCCTTGATGATGTATCAAAAAATTCTAGCACTGACGGATCCAGCACCTACCGCTGATGACTATAAGAATCAAGCCAATCTGTACTTCTCAAAAAAAGACTGGGTGAATGCAGAGGCTGGATATACGAAAGTCTTGGAGCTAGCACCAACATCTACGATGGTATATTATAACCGTGCCAGCGTCAAAAGCTATGCCGATCCTGAACAAACCACGGCAAGTGCGAAGCCTGATTTTGTAAAATTTATGGAACTAGCAACAGGTAACGAAGCCTACAAAAAACAACTAACCAAGGCGAATCTCTATATGGCGAAAGATGCCATCAAAAACCTAAGTGACAAAGTCGCAGGAAAAGGATTTTTGGATGCAGCACTAGCCCTAGATCCTACAAATGCAGAGGCTCTGGAATTGATGAAATTTGTAGAGTAAATATAACAACGATATTATTAAACAGGAAAACCGTCCAAATGGACGGTTTTTTTGATGCAGGGAGGGTTCTAATACCAATGTGACTAATTATACAATTTCAAAATCTCTGAATTAAAATACCACTCGAGTTTTGATTTTGACAGTTCCAATTCGGAATTGAACAATTGATTCTGATAAATCATAAATTCAAAATAATCAATCAATTGATTCTCAAACCGGTCTTTAGCCATTGTGTACCGCTCTTTCTGGGCTTGAGACACCGTGACATTCACCTCATAGCGTTTGTATGCAGCCATCGCATTGGAGAGTGCTTGAAAATAGTTATCTTTTAGTTTTTGCTCTGTGAGCTTGATTCGATACTCCTGCTGTTTGGTGGCTATTTCAGCCAGTTTGATCTGAGTTCTCTTCATTCCTTTCCCAAATATCTGCCATTGAAGGTTGAGTTGAAATTGATGTTGTCTATTGTCTAGCAATTGAGAAAAAACAGGAACTGCTGTCTCAGAAATAGCTACTCGTTGACTAGATAAGGATCGAACGATGGTTCTCTGTGAATCATTTACAAACCCTATGGCTGGATTCGTAATCGTCCGATACTCAAAATTTGATCTTGTATTGATGAAATTGGAACCTAGGGCGTATCCAAAAGTGATACTAGGATAAAGAGCACCTTTATTTATTTCCAACTGCTTTTCGAGCGATTGAAGTTTGATTGTCTCTAGCTGCAGCTCAGGCAACGAATGAAAGGATTTAAAGTCAAACAAATGGATGTTTTCATTGCGTTCGGCTATATTCAGCGAACGAAATGTGTCTATCTGAAAGAATTGCCCTAGAGGAATTTGAAGAAAAATTTTGAGTCTGTTTAGTGCATTCGTATACTGAAAATTTTGCCTTTCGGCATTGGCTCTATCCATTGTTAATTGTAGCTCTTGTTCTCTCAATGCATTTTTTGCTATTAGTCCACTCGCCAAGGCATTTTTCTTTTTTTCTAGAATAAGGATATTCGTGTTCAACTGCTTTTTGAGAATGCTCCATGACTCCCATTCCAAGAAAGTCTGTAAATAGAAATTGATGGTTTGGATCTTTATCTGATTTTCTATAATACGAATCTGATAGCTACCTGCGATATAGTCTAGCTCTGCTTTTTGAATCGCTTTCAACTGTTGAAACCCTTGAAACAAGGTGACCTGAGAACTAATGTTGGCACTTCCCGAAAATGAGTTTTGCTCTATAAATGTATAATCAAGAGGGTTGATAGAATAGCCAATATTGTAATTGACTCCGCTGCCCAGATTGAGACTTGGAAGTAGATTGTTTTTTGTCTGTCTATGCTGAACCTTGCCTTGATCTACGGCCAGTTTTTGTATTTTGATGTCAATATTGCGGTCTAAGGCTACTCTGATGCAATCCTGGAGAGTATAGGTTTGACAATAAAGCAATGAATAATTAGAAATCAATAATAAAGAAAGAATGAAAAGTAGCTTCCTTATTGGTCCTAAAAACCTAATACGTTTGTTATATTGCATCCTCAATTCTTATCTCTTAATCTTGGCTAAACCCTAGCGTTTTATTAATGTCAATAGTTGCTCAAAAACCCTATGCAGAAAACTCTTGTCCTTGGTGACAATATCTGCTGTACCTTCCATATTGGACTTAAAACTAATTTCTTTGTTGTAGGAGGTGTTTAACCCATTGTCTAGCGATACCTTGATCGAGTAGTTTTTCTCTTTATTTGGACTAGGAGATATTTCTTCAACCTTGCCATATAGTACGCCATACTCTTCATCGGGATATTGTTCCAATCTGATAATGACTCGCTGACCTAGAATGACTTTTCCCATTCCCGCCATCGGGACTGTCATATTGCAGAATAGTTGTTGTCTTGTCTCAGGCGTTATGGTAAATAATTCTGTACCTTGGGTTATAAATTGATTTTCGGTGATTGGTATATTGTATTGCAGTTTTCCATCAATAGGACTGCTGAAGACATTCGTTTTATACCATGTATTGATCTCCTCCAGAAGTGTTATTCGCGCTTGTTTTAGAGCTATTAGCTTCTGACTTTCATTTTGGGTCTTGGATATTTGATAATCCGCTATCTGTTTCTGATAGTCTGCATTGTTCTTGTCAATGGAGATCTGCTGACTAGAGAGAGACTTTAACTGATTTTGCATTTCGCTATACTGCATCTGTGTATTTTGAAAATCACGCTCTGGAATCATTCCTTGCTCGAGAAGCATTTTATCTTTATCCAATTTTCGTTTATAAAATTGCAATTGCGACTCCTTGAGTTTTATTTGCTCTTGTAGGCTTTGCACGCTTTTCTGATTATGTTTTATTTGCCTAGATGAGGAAGCAATACCCACGAGTTCGGGGTGCATATTTTTGTA
>CANHJR010000050.1 GCA_947461165.1 Saprospirales bacterium
CTGGAAATACAATTTATATAGATGAGCAATACGATTTATTTCAAAAATTTGAGGCACAAGGAATATTCAAAATCAAAGATTACATTAACCATGGTCGAATCAATAATGTCGTTTTCATTTACCTACGCAAAAAAGAATTTGTTCAAGCTGAGAATTTCGTTCAAAACCATATCAATTTCCTAAGCGAGGTTTTTGCCAAATCTTGTTTACATTTCAATATTGCAAGAATTCAATTTGAAAAATCGAATTATAAGGAATGTCTAAGAGAACTTTTATATGTAGATTTTAGCAATGATTCGTTCTATTCACTAAATTCAAAAGTAATTCTTATAAAAGCTTATTTTGAACTGAAAGAAACAGATGCACTGTTCTCTCTCTTTACAAGCTTTAGAGAGTATATCAAGAAGAATAAGGTATTCTCAGAAGCCGCAAAGACAAACTGCTTAGAATTTATAAAAAATGCGAATAAAATCTACGGAGCAACAAAATCTAAAATGCCGGGTATCCTAAAGACATTAGAATCGACCCCGATGGTAGAAAAGTCTTGGTTGATCCAGAAAGCTAATGAGCTGAAGGATAGTACGGAGAAATAAGTAAGTATACAAGAACACCCGTCAATGCAACATACAACCATACTGGAAAAACAAACCTTGCTAACTTTCTGTGGCTTGATACCTGCATGGTATGACCTAAAAAAGCCGTATATAATATAAAAGGAAAGCTTATGATTGCAAGTAGAACATGAGTAAGTAAAATAACAAAATAAATAAATCTAAGAATTCCATCTCCTCCATATTTTGTACTATCAGATATCATATGATAAAAAACATAATTTAACAGGAATAAAGTGGACAATATAGCGGCAGAGAAAACAAAACGCCTATGAACCTTAATATTTAATTTTCGAATAGCTCTATAAGCTAACAACAAGGAGATAAAAACGAAACTATTAAGAAGCGCATTACACAAAGGCAACATCGATTTATCGAAATCTGGGTATTGAGAGTCAAATGTCTCTCTAAGACCAAATCCTGAGTACATAAGGGCAACCAAGCCTATTACTACAATACTTAAAATGGTAATAATCCATTTTGCCGACCTATTTGAAATCATAAATTAATTGTTTTTGTTGCGAAGTGCTTTTTTATCAATACGATCCTTTAGGCTTAATAATATGACGATATCATTCATCATTTTATTCACACTTATAGAGTCTGTTCCTGTATAGTAGCCTCTAATATTTCTATTCCAATCTACCAAGGCAAACCTATCCGTGTGAGGAATATCTCCAGATTCTAACATGGTATCTTGCGCGGGAACCCGAATACCAACGTTAGCAAACGAAATTAAAGAATCTATATTGGAGTTCAAGAAATACCATTTCGTAAGATCTGCATTATGATTATCCGCATAGACTTTCAACTTAGCAAGGTTGTCTCTCTCTGGATCAATAGAGTAGGAGAAGACCCGGATTCGATCATTTCCAGCCAATTCCGAAAAAACACGAGACATTTGCTTATTCATAATTGGACAAATTGAAGGACATTCCGTGAAGAAAAACTCAACAACGGAAATATTGCCATCCATGTTTGCGGTACTAATTACATGACTGTCGGCATTCATCGCTTCAAAAATAGGCACCTGATGATAAATAGAATCACCATTTGCTGAAACTCCCATCGGAAACCAAGGCTTTGGTGCAGCGGATTTTTCAAATGTATTGTTTTGATTAAACCAATAAATTGCCGCAGCTGGCACCACAGTTATAAACAACATTGCAAAAAACCATCTTAAGTTTTTGTTTTCCATTTGAATCGATAGGTATATTAAAAAAAGACCTCAAAAGGTCTTTTTTATAATTTTAATGATGTTGTGGCGAGTTAGATGTTGTGTGATGAAGGTCGACACCTTTGTGTTGATTCACTACGCTAGGATTTGGTTGTCCAAATCTGTTGACATTATTGTTATTCCAACTAGATCCTTCCATTAGAAAAGAAATAATCATCCATATTAGCAGAGTGAATGGGAGCAATATAGACAAAATGAAACCGAGCTTTTCATGCTTCAAGTGCATAAAAACAGCCATAATGTATCCTGCTTTCAATAATGACATAACAATTAGAAACAACCTTAAAATCCATATAGGTGCACCTTTAGGTACTAACGAATTTTCATAATAGATCGCAAAAGCTACTTCAACAATCGTTACTATAGATAATAGAATTGTTGTTTTCCAAACATCAGATTTATGATGCTTATAGTCCTCTTGACTCATTGCCAAATGGTTTGGCTGCTTTTCTTCGTGATGATTTCCCATATATACTTATAATTTAAATTTATATTTTTCAGTGAATTGATTACATTAAATAGAATGCTAAGAAGACATAAACCCAAACTAAATCCACAAAGTGCCAGTAAAGACCAATTTTCTCAACCATTTCATAATGACCTATCCTATCAAAATCTCCTTTCATCGTTCTAATAAGAAGGTAAAGATTCAATATAACTCCACCAAATACGTGTAGACCATGGAACCCAGTAATCGTGAAGAAAAAAGATCCAAATTGATAAGCGACTAATCCATTATGCCCAGCAAAGTCTGAAGGCATCGTAGTCAACGTCATCCCGTGATGTATCAAATGCGACCATTCAAAATATTGACATAACAAAAATAAAATTCCAAATATAATGGTTGGGATCAAATAAGTGATAACACCTTTTCTATTCATCATGGCACCTTCCTGAACTGCTCGCACCATGGTGACAGAACTGATAATTAATATAAAGGTCATAATACTTACGAATACCAATGGCATTGGAATCGTTTCATTAAGATGATCAAACCCAGGCAAAGGTATGCTACTGAAAACCTTTGAAGCCGTTGGCCAAGCATCCGCATTAGTAACTCTTAATGCCGCATAGGACACTAAAAATGCGACGAATGTAAACGTATCAGATATTAGAAAATACCAAATCATTACTTTACCATAACTCGCTTTCATTGGTGATCCCCCACCATTCCAGTTCGATTCGTTTGTGTTCAAAGTTGCAGCCTGTGCCATATTTCGAATTTATATGTTTTAGTTGTAAATAATAAATTTAAAGAACAAGTAAAGGTAGACCCAAATCAAACCTATAAAATGCCAAAATTGTTGTAGAATATTATAGTAAACACTGTATTCCAAAACCTTTTCACGGCCAGAATACAATCTATCCAATAAAATCAAGAAGAAAATCCCAAATACATAATGTACGCCATGTATTCCCGATATGAAATAAACAAAAGTACCACTAGGATTTCCTACATAAGGGGTTCCATTGGCACTTAATGCATTCCAACCTTTGACCTGAAGAAATACAAAGAGACATGCTAATACAATTGTAATCAATGAAAACACTCTAAACTTCTTAGTTCCAATGTTCTTGTATGCTAGATATATAGTCAAACTTGAGAATATTATAACGATGGTGCTCAACAAAAACTCAATTGGAATATGTACGTTAATCCAATGTTTTGTATCGCCACGCTTCACAATCAATGCACTACTAAACGCTGAAAAGAGCATAACCATACTAGCCATACTAAGGTATAGAACAAACATCTTTGGATGTATCTTGAATTCTTTTGGCTTATTGGTATATGTTAATTCAGACATTTAGAATTGATTATGGAAAAACAGGGAAACAAAAAACACGAGTAAATATATAAATGAAGCAAACATCAACTTACGAGCTTGAACATCATTGACTTCTTTGTAAAAAAGAAAAGCACGATAAGAAAACCAAATACTACCAACCAATAAAATAATAGTTCCTAAAGTAATCTCGTGGTATATAAAATATGGATAAAAAGCCAGAGGAATAAGCACTAACGCGTAAACGAATGTAATTCCAGCGCTTGATTTTGATTTTCCTGACTCACTAGGCAATAACATAATTCCAGCTTTCAAATAGTCATCATACCCCAACCAAGCGATTGCCCAAAAATGGACAAACTGCCAAAAAAACTGAACTACGAATAGCCAAATCGCAATTTCATTCAAAACATTGCTATAAGCCACGTAACCTAAAAGCGGTGGAAAAGCTCCCGGAATTGCGCCAACAAATACAGCAATTGAGGATATTTTCTTAAGTGGCGTGTAAATAAATCCATAAAGCAGTAATGAAATAGCTGCAATAACGCCTGTCATTGCATTGACACTTACGGATAATATTGTAAGTCCTGCAACAGCAGAGACTCCAATAAACAAAATAACTTCGCTCGTACTAACCCTATTCTCAGGCAAAGGGCGAACCATTGTTCTTCGCATTAATCTATCAGAATCCTTTTCGATAACCTGATTGATAGCATTGCTTGCAAATGTAACCAAGGTGCCGCCAACGCTGAATAGAAGAAACTTGACCCAATCCACTGGATATCCAAGATTTGCAAAAAGATACCCTATCATAGAAGACAAGATAACAAAGCTTGACAGCCTAAACTTCGCAAGCTCACCATAGATTGAGATCTTACTGCTTAAAACATTGCCAAAAGATGCTATTCTGCTTTGCATGAATTCGTAGCTTGCTAGTTAAATGTTATTATCCGTGTGATTCTTCTCCTTCTCTGAGTGGAGTCGTTTGAGGAATCCAATCCTTATCATCAAAACCAGTTGAATAATCGTATGGCCATCTATGGACTTCAGGCAAATCACCTGGCCAGTTTCCATGAATTTGCTCTACAGGTGTAGTCCACTCGAGTGTGTTTGAATTCCAAGGGTTTTTCGTTTCTTCAGTTACTTCACGACCTTTCAAAGCACTATATACAATATTCACCACAAATAAAATCTGCGCTGCAAAAGAAATAATAGCGAAAACGGAGATGAACTTAGATAAGTCATCAAACAAGTTAAATGTCTGGAAGTTTGAATACATATAATATCTTCTAGGAACACTTAGCATAAAGTGCATAGGCAAAAAGATAGCATAGGCGGAAATGATAGTCATGTAAAAATGAACATAGCCTAAAGTATCATTGATATGTCGATTAAACATTTTTGGGAACCAATGATAAACACCCGCAAACATTGCAAAAAATGCTGCAACACCCATTACAATATGGAAATGTGCTACAACAAAGTACGTATCATGGAGTGGAATATCTAGTGCTGAGTTACCAAGAAACAAACCTGTAAGACCACCTGAAATAAATAAGGAAACAAATCCAAGTGAAAACATCATAGCTGGGGTCAACCTCAAATTTCCTTTCCAAATTGTTGTCAACCAGTTAAATACTTTGACTGCAGATGGAACAGCGATCAACAATGTAAAGAGAACAAAAATCGATCCTACGAATGGATTCATTCCTGTCACATACATATGATGCGCCCAAACCAAAAAGCCTAATAATACAATTGCCCCTAATGCATAAACCATAGCTCTGTATCCAAATACTGGTTTTCTTGAGTTTACAGATAAAACTTCAGAAACAATTCCAAAAGCAGGAAGAATGATGATATATACCTCTGGATGACCTAGAAACCAAAATAAATGCTGGAAAAGTATTGGAGAACCTCCCTTGTAGTCCTGTAACTTACCTCCTAAAACGATATCAGAAAGGAAGAAAGAAGTGTCAAAAAGTCTATCAGACTCCAACAATAATGCTGCACTTAATAATGGTGGGAATGCTAAAACGCCAAGAATAGCTGTAAATAATAAAGCCCAAACTGGAAGTGGCATTCTCCACATTGTCATACCCTTTGTTCGAAGGTTTATAATTGTAGCGATATAATTTAAACCTCCAAGAAGAGAAGAAACAATAAAAAATGTCATACTTGTAATCCAAAGATCTGTACCAAGGCCTGAACCAAGATTCACAGCCGTATTCCGCATTCCGTTAATAGGTGGATACATAGTCCAACCTCCAGATGCCGCGCCAGTTTGAACAAATAGAGAGGTAAGCATGATTAGTCCTGCCAGAAAGAAAAACCAGTACGATAGCATATTCATAAAAGGAGATGCCATATCCCTAGCACCAATTTGGTATGGAATTAGAAGGTTTGCAAACGTTCCGCTTAGTCCTGCAGTCAAAACAAAGAACACCAAAATTGTACCGTGCATAGTAACAAGTGAATAATAAAATTCACTTGAAATTCTGCCTCCTTCTGCCCACTTCCCGAGCAATGTTTCTAAAAATGGGAAGGTTTCAGTAGGCCATCCAAGCTGTATCCTCATCAAAACAGACATTAATGCGCCAACAATTGACCAAAAAATGCCTGTAAATAAAAACTGACGGGCAATCATCTTATGATCTTGACTAAAAATGTACTTCGTTAAAAACGTTTCTTCGTGATGTGCGTGATCCATATGATTTGATAAATAGGTTATTAGATTCTTTTCTTTTACAATATTAATTAAAATCAAACTCAGTTCTTCGATTCCTCTGTTTTCCTTCGGCCGTAGTATTGTCTGCAATAGGCTTGGTCTCACCAAAACCTTTAGCTCCAACTCTTGTGGCTACAAGTCCTTTTTCAGCAAAATATGCCTTGCAAGCATCTGCTCGCTTAGCACTTAGTTCCATATTTTTATAATCATCACCATCGCTATCTGTGTGTACACTAAGGTTAACAGATTTGTCTGCATATTTCTTTAACAATTCTGTTATTAAATCCAATGCCTCTTTTCCTTTTGGATCTAATTCTGCACTATTTGGTGCAAATTGGATACCTTCAGAAACATATACAGCATTAGCATCAATAGCTTTGGCAAGTAAATTTTTCACATCAAGACTCTTAGGTTCTTGAGCAGTCAAATTTGTTCCATTCTTTCCCCACTTAGCTAGCATTTCGTTTACTTTTTCTTTGTTAGCCTCGTAATATGGCTTTTGTGTTGCTGCCCATTTGTCAAACTCTGCCTGAGATTCGACAACAACTGGTGTCATCATACCATAGTGTGACTTGCCACAAAGCTCAGTGCAAGCCAACTCATAAGTAAACTTCTTATATCGAGGCTCATTCGTTTCTGGATCATTGGCGGCCCAGTGTGGGTTAGATTTCAAAAGCTCTCTTGTCTCATCATTTGTTTTAGTAGGAGTAAATCCAATTCCAGTTGGAACGCCTGGGACGCAATCCATTTTCATTTTGAAATGAGGTAAATAGAAACTATGCAATACATCCAATGCGCCTAACTTAAAGTATACTGGTCTTCCCTTTACCATATGTAAATCAGATGCAAAGAAGTCGTCATGGCTTGCAGGATCACTCCAATCTATTCCTAATTCGTTATCCTGCGAAATATATTCTTTTGATGCTATTCGTCTTCCAAATATACCGTCTTTTCCGGGATATCTAACTGTCCAGTTAAATTGCTTTGCTGTAACTTCAATTTGCATTTCATTTGCAGGTTTTTCTTTACCATTAGGAAAAACATTAAACCAAGTTTTTAAACCCATAATGACTAAAACAGCCATAGCCAAAGCCGGAATGGTAGTCCAAATTGCTTCTAACTTATTGCTATGAGCAAAAAAAGTAGCTTTGCTTCCTTCTCTCTCACTATACTTCCAAACAAA
>CANHJR010000051.1 GCA_947461165.1 Saprospirales bacterium
ACCCACTTTTCACATTAGAATAAATGGTCATGACGCGATTCCCCGCTTTGTGGTTGATTTGATTGAAGGTATAATTATCCTCTATTTTAGATAGCGTAGCCAATGGAATCTGAATCATTTGGCCATTCATCTGATTTCGGAAGGTAATCGGCTGATTGAGAACAGTTGACTGTTGTTTACGTTGACTATCTTGCAGCCTCATGACAATTTTATAATCATCATCACCTTCTTTATAAGTTGAAATTTCTTGTCCATAAATGGCTCGTCGAAGTTGAAATCCTACCTGACCAGTGCTTGTCATAAGACTGCCTGCAAGTGTCCGATCTATGGTCATTTTTAATTCAGGCTTATCCTTATTGATATTGATACCCAATAGCGCTATTCCTGGAATTTTCTTTGAATTGATGAAGTCGATGATGTTTTGACCTTCTTTGAGCATTTCATCATAGTCTTCACCTGTCAAATCTACACTAATAGGATATCCTCTTGGGGGACCATTTTCTTCTTTTTCAATAGAGATTTTAGCTCCAGGTATTGGGGAAACAATCTTCAGCATGGAGTCCAAAATTTCTTGGGTACTAATTCCTTTACGTTTATTAAATTCAGTATAGAGTACCGTGACCTTGCCTTTGAATGGAGTCTCGGAAGTATTTCCAGCATCCGCCCTTGGATTGCCTGCACCTTCTCCAACCTGAGACAATACGGACTGAACTAGAAAACCTTTGGTGGTATCTTTCTGTCTATATTTTTTGAGGATTTCGAGAACTTCCAGCTCAACTTTTTTCGTAGCTTCATTTGTCTTTTCAATTGGCGTCCCTTGAGGATACTCAATATAGACGATATTCATATTCGGAACATTGTCTGGAAAAAATAAAACCTTACGAGGAAATAGACTCATCAATATCACTGAGAAAAATAGCAATCCGATAATGGCAATCAATGATTTTTTAGCCTTGGAGTCGTTTAATATTTCTAAAAGAAATTTTCCATACCAATTTTCAAATCTTGGAAAAATATCAAGTTGAAATTTTTGAGTAGCATTAAATATATACTTATGATATAGCCACACAAAACCTACTAAAATGAAGCTAAGATGACCAAAACTTTTTAGCAAACTATTGTCAAGAATCCATCCCGGAATCGATAGTAGCAAACCCAAGACGATCAGAATTTTGGTATATTTATTGACATTTGATCTGGAAACATTATCATCCTTCAAGGTCATAAAACCTCCAGTCATAGAAGCATTGATGATCATAGCCACAAAAAGCGAAGCGAATAGGACAACGGAAAGCGTTGCGGGAAAATATATCATAAACTTGCCCATTGTTCCAGGCCACAATCCTAGTGGAAAAAAGGCTGCAAGCGTCGTAGCTGTTGAAGAAATTACTGGCCAAGCAATTTCGCCAATACCAATCTTGGAAGCTTCGATACGTCCCATCCCTTTCTGTAAATTAGCAAATACATTGTCTACGACCACAATACCGTCATCTACAAGCATCCCTAGACCCATAACCAGTCCAAACAAAACCATCGTATTGAGCGTGACGCCATACCAATCTAGAAAGGCAAATGCCATCAACATAGATAATGGAATCGCCGAACCTACAAACAACGAATTGCGAAGTCCCATCGTGAACATAAGAACCAACATCACCAGTATAATTCCAAAAATAATGTGGTTAGAAAGCTCATCGACCGCGTGCTCCACTCTTGATGACTGATCTCCAGTGTATTCTATCAATACATCTTTAGGAATTGCTGTTTTTTGCAATTCTGAGACTTTAACCTTGACTTTTTCGATGGCATGTATCATATTCTTTCCCGATCGTTTTTTGATACTGACACTTATCACATCGACACCAGATTCGCGAGCAAAGGTTGTTCTCTCTTTCTCTTTAAATTCAACATCAGCTATATCTCTCAAACGAACGGCGCCACCAAATGACTTGACAATGACATTGTTCAATTCTTCAGGGCTTTTAAATTCTCCAATAACTCGAATATTGCTTTTCTTTCCACCATTTTCAATGTTGCCTCCTGAGACTGTCATATTCTCTCCCTGAATAGCTCTTTGCACATCATCAAAAGTAACTTGTGCACTTGCCATTCGAAACATATCCAATCCAATCTCCACCTCCTTGTCTCCAACACCAAGGATATCTACTTTCTTGATTTCTTCAATGTCTTCAACTTCATCTTTGATTAGTTTAGCATACTCCTTAATTGTCTGAGAAGGATAATCTCCTTTCAAATTAATATTTAAAATTGGTACTTCCTCTGCTATGTTGACATTGAAAATCGTTGGTTCCACTTTCGCTCCATTGTCCATCTTAGGCCAGTCATTGGAAGCCTTGATCATATCCGCCTCATCCTTGGTTTTTTGTTTGGCCTGATCTACAGTATAATTATCATCAAATTCGGCTATGATCATTGAAAAATCTTGATAATAGCTGGACGTTATTTTTTGAACTCCAGAAATATTCTTAATCTTCTTTTCCAACGGTTTTGTCACCAATTTCTCAACGTCCTCCGCAGAATTCCCTGGGTAAACAGAAGTAATATATATTTTGTTCTCGATGATTTCAGGAAAATCCTCACGTGGCATTGTGACATAGGATATAGTACCTAAGAGCACAATAACAAATGTAATAATATATACCGTGACTCTATTATCGACTGCCCAGCTTGAAATAGCGAATTGTTTGCTCATTTGTTTTGATTTGATTAACCAACGAATGTTGAAGAATGATTTTTGGAAAAAAGGATCGATTAAAATTTAACTTCTGTTCCTTCTGTAATGGTTTTACTACCTTCCTTTACTACGATATCCCCTACTTTAAGCCCTATGAGAATCTCTGAAAACTCGTTGTTAGCTTGACCAATAGAAACCATTGTTTTTTCAGCAAATGCAGACTTACCATTTATTTTGGTCAAGGTATACACAAATTTTTCACCCTTTGCATTCGTTTGTATGGCTGCATTGGGAACCACTATCGTACTTTGGTTTTGATAATCGATGATGCTAATTTTGGCAGTCATATTGGGCTTAACCATTCCATCACGATTCTGAATGGGTATCTCGATTCCAAAGGTCCTATTAGAAGGGTTGATACTGCTTGAAACACGGCTTATTCTTCCTTGGAAATTTTGATTGACAGTCGGTATTGAAATATTGACAAGAGATCCCATTTTTACTCTTTGGATGTATTGTTCGGAAACATCAGCTGTAATTTTCATATTTCCTAGATTTACTATTTTCCCAATAGGAATACCTGGTGCGACAACCTGTCCAGATTGCATCATCTGATTGTCTATCGTGCCAGAGAATGGTGCTTTGACCTTGGTTCTTCCTAATTGAGATTGCATCATTGAGATCTGCTTTTGGGCAGATTCATATGCTGTTTTTGATTGCAAATATTGAATTTCAGAACCAATTTTCTCATTCCAAAGTCGTTGCTGTTTTTCAAACGCTGTTTTGGCTAAATCTGCTTGGATTTTGACCTGTTGTAGTTGTGATGACATTCCACCATCATTGATCGATGCGATGACTTGTCCTTTGGTGACTCGCTGCCCTTCAGATACCAACCAATTCAGTGTTCCTGCAAATTCAGGATAAATCATTACATCTTGTTCCGTAGTTACATTAGACTGTATATCGATGGAATGCTGAAACGGTTGAGAAGAAATGGTGTAAGGAATGATTGCTTCTTGAACGACTAAAGTCTCTATTTTTGATATTTCTTCATTGACCTTGGCTAGTTTTTCATTTTGCTTATCAATCTCTTTGCCTATTTCATCGCGTTGTTTTTTTAATTCTTTGAGATTGTCATTTTTACAAGAAATTAGGATTAGAAAAATAGAAAAGAGGGCGATTATTGATTTATTCATTTTGTAAAAGTTTTAAATAAAATATTGCTGGTTTTGAAGCGTTTGGTGTTTTAATATATACTGTAGTTGTAAACGAATGTGTTAAAGCTTTCCGTTTGATTTTTGAAAATCAACATTTGAATTTAATAATTTTAATTCTGATTGAAGTAGTTTCAAGTACTGTTGTATTCTTTCATTTTGGGCATTTGCAAACTCAAAGCTACTTCCAACCCCTTCCTTATATTTGACTTGAGTTTTTCGTTCTATTTTTTCTGAAAGTTTCCAAATGTCCATTTGATTGTCGTAGTCATTAATAGAATTTCGCAATTCTCGAATACTATTCATTGATTCCATTCGAAGTGCTTGATACAATTGATTTCGGTCTAATTCCGATTTTTCAAGTGCTAGCTTGGCTTGCTGAACCTGAGATTTTCGGGTAAATCCGTCGAAAATTGGAATTTGAGCTTGGATCCCAAAATTACCTAAAGGATACCAAGGATTGTCTGGAAAACTAAAACGCTGGCTGAAGGAGTTATAACCAAAGGCTGCTGAACCATAAACGCTTGGTAAATAACCGTATTTTAATTGCTTCAGATCATATTTTTTTATCTGAATTCCTTGATTGACAAGCTTTAGCTCCACCCGATTTTCAAGACTATCTTGAAAGAAATTTTGATTTTTGATTCGAGTCAACTCAGATTGAAGGTCACTTTGAATGATCAGGGTATCATCCATAGGATAACCCATATTTAACTTCAAAGCAGATAAGGCAAGCTGAGATTGTGATTCGAGTTGTCGAATGGTATTATCTAGAGTTTGGACATTGTATTGTAGTCGCTCGACATCCAATTCTTCTATTAAACCAGCCTGATAGGTTTTCTTGGTTTGATCATAAAGTTTATGTAAAATTTCACTGTTCTCTTTTAACAATTTAATGCTTTTTTGTGCAATAACCGCTTGATAATATGTTTTGGCAATCAGAATTCGAACATCACGCTCACTCATTTTTACTTGAATATTAGCGAGCTCCTTGATAGCTGAACGTGCCTGAACGCCTACTAAATATCTACCATCAAAAATAAGTTGCTGCAATCCTATGGTCGCAGTCATTGAATTACTCAATCCAAATTTCACAGGTAAAAGCGTTCCTGGATTCCCAAAAGCATCCCCTGGAATAATACTTGTTGGAACAATAAATTGATTTTGATAACCGATATTGGCACTGATTTTGGGAAACCCTTGGGTCAAAACCTCTTGGGTTCGTTCATAGGTTATCATTTTATCCAATTGTGCTTTGCGGTAGTCGTAATTATGAGCTAGGGCATACTGAATAGCTGAGGATACGGTATATGCGTTCTGACTAAACAAGTTCGAGATCCAGAAAAAAGTATAAATAACTGCGAGAATTCTAAACATTATGTAAATTTAAAATTGAATTATATTGAGTTTTTGTAGTGCTTTTTCGGTACCAATACCGCGAATATGATTAATAATATATTCTCTATTGAGTTCACCGATGGAGAATTTTTCTTGAGTTGCGAAGTATTCAAGCATATTGATAATACCATGTGTATATGAAAAAGCCACATAGTCGACATTCAAATCATACCGAAAAAGCCCTTCTTCCTGACCTCTTTTTATATTTTCGGTGGTCGCTTCGTGGATACTGGAATTCAAAAAACGTTGCATTCTATCCCAGTCCGAAGGGTATAATTTGCGTATATCGGAGATAAAAACAGGATTGATAAGCTTGTGATTTTCTAAATTGTACCGATAAATGGCGACAAGTTCCTCAATCGCATCTGAGGTTGAAGTTTTGAAACCCTCACATACCTTGCGATTGAGTGCAATATGGTTGTCTATAAGTTCTGCAATAATTCTATCCTTGCTTTCAAAATACTTGTAAATCGTTTTCTTGGAAATACAAATACCTCCGCAAATATCATCTACACTAATAGCCTTAACTCCCAATTGGAAAAACAGTTTCTGTGCATATTCTAAAATTTGTGACCTGACATCCATATATGATGCAAATCTAAAATAAATTTCTCAAACGGAAACTAAAAAAGTTTCTTTAGTTTCCGTTTGTTTGACAAAAAAGAAATTGAGATAAGTCTCAACTTGCAATCAGACTGCTAAATATCTCAGTTATTTGGCAATATACTGAATCGCTAAATGTTTTGAATCTTTACAAATGAATTCATTTTATAAATATATTTTTACAAAAATAAGCTTAATTTTGCACTATTAACGTTTGGAATACCTTCACAATCCTCACAAATAAAAAAGTTGCAGTCAATCATCAACCTAAACTCTTTGCGCACAATATCTACTGAATCTGTGATAAGGTTTGTGAGAAAAAATCACTTTTTCAGTTCGTTACATCATTTTGTGGTCTCAATATATTTTTTTGGAACGCTGGGTCTCCTTATTCCAATTACCAGAAATATTTTTCTCCTACTGACTCCATTTGCATTACTCACTAGTTTTGGGATTTTGATGTATCATCATCAGTTTCGATCCAAATATGGTGATGTTTTAGGATTTGGACTCATTTTTGCTCTAGGATTCCTAGTAGAGCTGATCGGAGCGCAGACAGGCTCTATATTTGGTCAGTACCATTATGGACAAGGTCTTGGATGGAGTCTTTTTGGGATTCCTTTGGTTATGGGTATCAATTGGTTAGTACTTATTTATACTACGAACTCTATTTTTAGTAAAATCTCTAAATTGTTCCGAGCGTTCTTTGCGTCTAGTCTTATGACAGTGTATGATTTTTTTGTAGAGCCAATAGCACCTCTTTTAGATTTCTGGCATTGGTATCATGGGATTGTTCCTCTTCAAAATTATTTGGCTTGGTTTATTATTTCTTTTCTTTTTCATTTGATTTTTCAGCAGTTCATCCCTACCAATCATAATCGAGTTGCTCTTGTCATATTCCTCTCACAGTTGTTGTTTTTTGTGACCCTCAATATTTTATTTTAGCCACAACTTGTGATCATACCTTCACGTCATAATTCTATTTTTTTTGCTGTTTTTAGACGGTATCTGTTCTGGCTGATGGGTCGTAGATTTCACAAAATAGAAATTATCGGTAGCCTCGAGCCACTGCCTGACTCTGTAATCCTGATAGCAAACCACTTCAGCTGGTGGGATGGATTTTGGGTGATTCGACTCAATCATTATCGAATCTTCAAAAAATTTCATTTTTTCATACTTAAAGAGACCCTAGAGAAGTATAAAATGTTCAACTATATCGGTGGGTTCTCTGTCGAAAAGAAATCTAAATCTGTCTTAGAATCTATAGAATATGCTATCGGACTTCTTGAAGATCCCAAAAACCTTGTCATGATCTTTCCGCAGGGAGAGATTCAAAGTCAATATGAAGTAAATATTCAATTTGAGCGTGGTATTGAGAGAATTATAGCCAAAGGAAAATCTTCGACTCACATTGTATTTGTTGTCAATCTTATTGACTATTTTTCTGAATCTAAACCGTCCCTATATATTTACTCAATGGTATTCCAATCGGAGGACAAATCACTTGCAAGTGTTGAACGAGCTTATAACGACTTTCATATTAAATGTTTGGAAATTCAAAAAAAGAAACGAAGTTAAGATTCTATGTACTTTATTTATTTTA
>CANHJR010000052.1 GCA_947461165.1 Saprospirales bacterium
CCATCAGAATTCGCCAAACTAAGCACTGCTCTTGTCTTGGCACAGTTTATTTCCGAATTAGACTCCAACCTTTCCAATCCTAAAAATTTACTGATAGGTATTGGTATCTGTATTCTGCCGATGGGCTTGGTACTGGCACAACATGATATGGGATCGGCACTTGTTTTTCTTTCATTCTTCTTTCTGCTCAATCGTTTTGGAATGTCCAATTACATCATTTTTGCAGGCTTTTTCCTCATTATCATTTCCATACTTTCGCTCGTATTGCCGCCATTTGTATTGATTGGGATGATATTTTTGTTAGTGCTTATTTTTGTTTTCCTCAATCGAAACAATCGCGATATCAATCAAATTTTTACGGTTGGGGTAATTGCCATTTTATTTGTTGGAATATACTCATACTCTATTGACTTCGTAGTCAAGAAGCTTGATCGACATCAACAAGATAGAATTAATGTTCTACTCGGAAAAGGAGGAAATGATTGGAATGTTCGACAATCCAAAATAGCCATTGGCGCTGGACAGATATACGGCAAAGGGTTTAAAAAAGGAACGCAATCCAAGGGTAACTTCTTACCCGCCAAGGACACCGATTTTATTTTCTGTACCATTGGCGAAGAATGGGGATTTATCGGAAGTGTTCTTGTTATTGGATTGATGGTCTTTATAATGCTGCGCATACTCTACCTGGCAGAAAAACAAAAGTCAAAATTCGCAAAAGTCTATGGCTATGCTATCGTCTGTATTCTCATGATTCATTATTTGATCAATATTGGTATGACCCTTGGTCTCGTTCCTGTTATCGGTATACCGCTGCCAGCGTTGAGCTATGGTGGCTCATCTTTGATTTCATTTACCGTTATGATCTTTGCATTTATCCGCATGGATAGCGAAAAATGGATCTACTAAAACTTTCATAAATCAAGATGGCATTATATATTCAAAATGTTGAAGGCAAAGGTAGAGGTGTATTTACTGACGAGATCATTCTTGCAGGCGATTTGATAGAGATTTGCCCGGTTCTGGTTTTACCAGCTGAGGATCGCAAGTTGATCGACGATACCACCATTTTTAATTATTATTTTCTCTGGGGAGACGAACATCTGCAAAGCGGAATCGCACTAGGATATGGCTCACTATACAATCATAGTCGATCAGCAAACGCAGACTACGAAAGCTATTATGAAGACCAAGAAATACATATCATTTGCCACAAGGAGATTGCCGCAAATGAAGAAATAACAATCAATTATAATAACGATCCCAACTCGCAAGAACCCATGTGGTTTGAAAAAGACTAGGATTTGTCAATTCGAGGAAAAACTGCTAGAAATCCATTAGGTAAATTTAGTGCTTGTTTGAAATTCAATTGCTTAATACATTTATTCGTGTTGTAGATATTGAATCCTATCGCTAGCCAGAATGCGAATACAAAATACGAGTCAATAAAAGTAGATAAAATCAAAAGAAAAGTCGAGAGGACCTGAAAATTGAATATATGGACGATGCAATTATACAAGGAATCATTCTTCGTCGATCGATACCGAACAAGATAAAACGCAGGTGCCAACAAGAATAGAAGGTAACAAAAGGATAACAGTTGACGAATTCGCAATCGATCCGCGGGATAGAGATGTTTCGTTTCATAAAGCGAGTAAAAGGTATGTTCTGACTCGACTTCTGGCCTTGTTTCATTGCTTTTTGAAGAAGCCATAAGCTCTTCATTTTTGATCTTGCCGATCGTTGTAAGATCCGATCCGCCAAAGGTTCCACTACTCATCATCAAATAGACTGGCTTCAAAACTGCATATTCGGCGAGTTTCAATCGGAGGAGACCCTTGTCTGTGAAGTATTCAACTGATTCTGAAGCGAAACCTTCTTTGATTTCACTTTCTGAAAATATGCCATTCCCTTTTTTCTCCACAACCTCTTTGTCTATGAATATGATTGCAGCATCGGCATCATCCATCGTATGACCATAGTGCGCTAGGAATTCTGAAGAAAGAGAACTGAAGGTATGCAGTTCAAAACATGCGACTACCGTTCGATTTGGATATTTTTCTTTCACAGCCTTTACCGTTGCTTGGAGCTTGCTAGGGCTATGTGCAAAGTCTTTGTATACGACACGCTCTTCATCCTGAATCAATAATTCCAGACGGCGACCAGCACCACTAAATTCACTGATGGATTTGAAAAAATTATCTTCGCTCATACCTAGTTCCATACAGATGCTTTTGGCGATCTGGACATTTTCCATATTATGCTTTCCAAACAATGTTAGCGGAATTCGATCCTCATCGACTTTGGCATAGAATTGCTCTTCATCCACCTCATACGGTATGGCTTCGTAGGGCTTCAGCCTGATATCATCTCGGATTCCAGAAATGGTCTTTCGAATTCGATCGGTGTTGTAGTAGAATAGCTGTCCCTCGGACTCCATACTTTCCACCAATTTTCTAAATTGTGCGTGATAAATTTCATTTGTCTTGAAAACATTGATATGATCCCATTCAATGCCACTAATACAGGCAATGTGTGCCTTGTAATAAATGAATTTTGGTTCTTTATTGATAGGGCTAGCCAGGTACTCATCGCCTTCAAGTATGATGATTGGAGCATCTGATAGTTTGACACTATACTCAAAACCAGCCACCGAACTACCCACCATATAGTCAAAGTCGATCTTATTCTCCTGAAGACAATGCATGATCATAGAGGTAATACTCGTCTTGCCGTGACTGCCAGCGATGACAACTCGTCGTTTGTCTTTGCTATTTTCATAAATAAATTCAGGAAAGGACAATACCTTAACTCCAAGCTCCATCGCCTTGGTCAGCTCCGGATTATCAAGTTTAGCGTGCATTCCCAAAATGACGATATCGATATCCTTTGTGATATTTTCAGAATGAAATCCCAAGATCATTGGTAGGAGTCCTTCGGCCTCCAACCTACTTTTGGATGGCTCCTGAATGACATCATCGGAACCCGTGACATGGTATCCCTTTCGTTTCATCGTGATGGCTATTTGATGCATAATAGCGCCGCCAATGGCTATGAGATGTATTCGCATGGATTGTAAAATAAGTTCTAATTGTAAAATTAAGCTGAATCCACTTGCTTTTCAGGTTCTATTTCCAACACCTTAAAAAATTGAGTACAAAAAAACGAACTAAAAGGCAGCCAACTCCAGAATCGCAGATTCTAACCGAGCATTTGCCAAAAACTCGTTTTCAAGAACTTCTGCAAAAGGTACTGGCATGTCTAGACTCGCAACACGCAGAATAGGTGCATCCAAATCAAAGAAACATTGCTCCTGAACCCTTGCCACGATCTCACCCCCAATTCCTCCAGTCATACAATCCTCGTGCAACATGATCATCTTGCCTGTTTTTCGCACAGATTCGAAAATCGCTTCATAATCTAACGGTGCGATCGTTCTGAGATCAATGAGTTCTGCTGAGATATGTGGTTGATTCCTCAGTGCTGTTTCGGCCCAATGAACGCCCATACCATAGGTCACGATGGTCATATCCAGTCCTGGGTGCACGATACGTGCCTTACCAAATGGAATGGTATAATATCCTTCGGGAACAGGACCATTGATGCTGCGATACATTTTCTTATGCTCAAAAAATAGCACAGGATTAGGATCCTCGAAGGCAGATAAAAGCAATCCCTTGGCATCTGCGGGATTAGATGGATAGGCTATTTTCAAACCGGGTGTATGGGCAAACCAAGCTTCATTGCTCTGGCTGTGAAATGGTCCAGCTGCAACACCACCGCCTGTTGGCATTCGAAATACCGTTTGGACGGATTGACCCCAGCGCCAGTGAAGTTTAGCCACATTATTGATGAGCTGATTGAAGCCTTCTGTCACAAAGTCTGCAAATTGAAACTCCATCATCGAAGGAATTCCTTGAATACTCAATCCTTGAGCAGAACCGACGATCGCTGCTTCGCAGAGTGGCGTATTGCGCACGCGTTCCACGCCATATTTGTCTAGAAACCCATCCGTCACCTTGAATACACCACCATATTTGGCAATATCCTGACCCATCAAAACGAGTTTAGGATGTTTGATCATCGCTTCGTGCAACCCATCCGTGATAGCATCAATAAATCGAAGTTCATTGGTTTTGGTGCTAGGCTCGATTACCTTTTGGTCAAAAGGTGCATAGACATCTTTCAATTCTTCCTCTATGTTTGGAATAATTTCTGGCTTCTCTATCGTTCGATCGAGTGCTTCTTCGATTTCCTTTCGGATTTCCGCTTTGAGCGATTCTACATTATCTGCTGTTAGAATCTTTTCAGATATCAAAAAAGATTCAAAATTCTGAACAGGATCTTTCGTTTCCCATTGCTCTTGAAGCCCTTCTGGATAATACTTGGTTCCGCTAGCTTCTTCATGACCTCGCATTCGGAAGGTCATACATTCGATCAAGATCGGTTTTGGATTCGTCTCATTGTTCTTTCGAACCTGTTGAATCGTATTATAAACTTCAAGAACATTGTTACCGTCAATCGTAATCGCTTCGATACCATATCCAATTCCTTTGTCCTTAAATGACGCACAGCGAAACTGCTCCGACGATGGTGTTGAAAGACCCCATTGGTTGTTTTCAATAATAAATATAACAGGAAGATTCCATACGGCTGCGACATTGATCGCCTCGTGAAAATCTCCTTGGCTAGCACCTCCATCGCCTGAAAAAACGAGTGTCGTACGCTTGGTTTTCTTCAATACATCTCCGAGAGCTATTCCATCGGCGACGCCGAGCTGACTGCCTAGATGCGATATCATACCGACGATCTTATAGTCCTGCGTTCCAAAATGAAAGGATCGATCGCGACCCTTGGTAAATCCGTCTTTCTTTCCCTGAAACTGGGTAAACAGTTTTTCAAAAGGAATCCCACGGCCCGTAAAAACACCAAGATTGCGATGCATCGGAAGGATATACTCTTCAGGATCCATGGCGAGGGTTGTGCCTACCGAAATAGCTTCTTGACCCCAGGAGGAGAACCATTTTGAAATTCGACCTTGACGAAGAGCGATAAGCATTTTTTCTTCGATCAATCGGGGTGTCACGAGCGCTTTGAAGATCTTTGTAAGTTCTTCATTTGACATTGATTTTCGGTCAAAAGTTGTTTTTTCTAATAAAATCTTAGCGTCGTTCATGGTAGATGTATAGCCTGCAAAGGTAGTGTTATTTTATGGAAAATCGTACAGGAATTAGAGACTTGAGTTGCTGGTCAATCAGATCGAATATCGAACGATATTCAAATATTTCATTGTCTTTTGAATCGATGCGATACTAAAATTTACTTTTTTTGCTCTAAGATTGATGATATGAAGAAGTTGGTTATTAGGATATTATTCGTAACAAATTTGAACAAGAAAATTCAAATGATGCCCTCACATATCTGTCGGTTTCATATATTGTGAGATTCATTTTTTTATCGAACATTCCGAAATTAAATTATATCTGACATTGAGTTCAAATTACATTTTAAAAGCAGACCAAAATACTATGTAAGCTCCCCTAAAATTTAGTCTGATCTAGATCGCCAAGTTTTTAAGAGAGTAAGATTCGGGAGTATCTGCGTACCTATTGCAAGTATATGGTTCTATGATACAATCAATCTACCAAGGAATCTTAATTCTTTTTTTGATTTCGTCTACAGCTTCATTCTTTTTCTTATTGATCTCTTCTTCGGCTCTCTTTTTGATGTCATTTATTTTGTCGTCTGCCTGCTTTTGATAGACTTGCTTCATACTGTCTGCTGTCTTCAGCGCTTGGCTTTTATAGTCTTCACCAATCTTCTTGATCGCATCTACTGCAACTGTTTTCGCATCTAATGGTTTCCCGTCGGAGAGGATTTCTGGAGCGCCTAAACTAATTTCTGGCTTTTCAAAATTGCCTTTAATATTGATATGGAGTCTTATGGTTTCGGGATTGATGTTTCCTATAAATGGTAATTTGAACTTTGAAATCAAACCGTTGACAATGGACTGGGCATTGCCCAATTTGCTAAATGGCACATCAACGGACATTTTATAATCCATGGATTTATCCAGTCCTTGAGATCCTTGCATACCGATCGTCAGGTTGTTGGTTTTAAACTGAAACGGCTGAACGACCATTTTTCCGTTGACGAAGGTCAACTTTGTTTTGATGTTCATTACTTCCAAATGTTGCAATTGACTAAGTTTGGTGATGCTAGCGATTTGATTGAGTGTTGGTAAGTTGACGATTTTTGCAAAAGGAATCGACATGTTGAAGTCCCCATTCAATGTACTTAAATCCGGTCCCATATCTGGTAATAACGTCATGGATAAGTCAGAATTGGAAGAAAGTGTTCCAGTTGTATATTGTAATATTGGCGCCAGTTTTTGGGCGGACTCCATTTGATTGAAAACCGCTGTTATATCAAACGTTCGTGCTTCACACCTGACTGAAGCTGAGGGCTTCGTATGTCCAGCAGAATTATATATGGCACTCACCTTGGCGATTCCACCCAACATTTCGGCATAGACATTGTTCAATAGGATTTTTTCTTCCTTGATGGACATCTGACCTGACATATTTTTGAGCGTCATTTTCCCATAACGAATTTCGTTGATTTTGGCTGTACCATCAAATGCTATTTTTTGACGAACATAAACGTATTCTGCATCTTTTTTCTCCTCATTTTGTACAAACTCATTCAAATCGACGCTATTCGATACAAAATCAAGTCGTCCCGTCATCATTGCATCTTTGGACAGATAATAAGCAATAAAATTTTCCAATCGACCTTTCATATCAAAATCAGTCTTTCCAATGACCCCATTACAATTCGTCAAATTGACAAACTGTGGTGAGAATTCCAATTTCATATTGCTTATTCTTACTGGCTTTCCCACTTTTTTTGATTCATAAATCAGAGACTGAATACTAGTGGTGCCGCTGGCTTGAATTTTATTGTAGTTTTTGGCCTGCAAATCTGACTTTCTAGCCTTGAGATCTAGAGCAATATTCATCGTACCCTCAAGCCTTTGAACATCTTCCAAGGGATAAAAATGTTTGACGTCTGCGAGGTTCAAATCCCCCTTACTATACAATTCAAAATAAGGATCTGTCATAGGCTGTGTCAGTTTCAATCGACCTTCAAATAGATCTTTTCCAAGAAGCATGGAAAACGTAGATATATTTATTGCCAAATTGTCCAATGAGCCTCCTGGACTTAGCAAGTGCGATTTTACCTGAATATTAGTTACTTTCTTTGGCAAATTGGGATACTGAAATTCGCCATTTTTGACATCCAAATGGATATCCATTTTAGGATAGGTTTGATCGCGGAGTAGTCCATTTACCTGACCTTTTAGATCAAATTTTCCGCTAGCTTTGATCGATTTGAAATTATTCTGATAGATCGCAGGTATGAGAGATAGTATATTTTTGAAATCATTGTTTTCTGTA
>CANHJR010000053.1 GCA_947461165.1 Saprospirales bacterium
AGTAAAATGATAAGAATAATAATAGCCTTTATACTCATTCTTCAGGTTACATCCTTGAGCTCTCAGATAACTTTTACAAGCCGTCATTCAAATTATCGCTGGGTGTATCAATATCTTAATTATGACATTCCCGAAGCAAACATCGTAGATACTATATCCAGAGATAGTGTGGTCGTCGATGGAAAAGAGTATAGAAAGTTCTCTAACTTCCTCGTTCGAGACAATGGCTATCAGACCTATGTGCGAAGAAATGCTAGTCCTACATCTAAAGAATATATGGTCTTCGATTTTTCTAAAAATCTTGGAGATACCTTCAGTATGGTGCTTGAAAACCGAACTGTCAAGTTGACCGTTTTGGATAAGCGAAAGCAATATGTTGAGACAGACAGCTTAATTCTAATGAAAGTTGAGATATTAGATACCTTATTCAATCGGAAAATGTATTGGCTCGAAAGTGTTGGTTGCATCACAGGAGAAAATGTAAACCTAAATCCAATCAATTGGCCAGCGACATATGGCTTTGATGATATTGGGTTTAAAATGATTTGCTATTTAAATAAAACGGATGAAAGCTTGCTCGGTTTTTTCGGGATTTCTTGTTTAGACCACAATCTTTTGAATCCGTCAAGAAGCTGGTATACCTGGGCATCAACCCAAAGCGGCGACAATAAAACACCCGTCAAGTACAATGTAGATTATACAAGAGATACAACAGTCAATGGACTTCAATACTTCTGGATGTCCTACAACAAGGTTTTTGCTAGGTATGATGGCAGTACAAAGAGCTTCTTCATGCTATCAAGCCCTGATGAAATTCTTCTATTCAAAACAGACGCAGTGGTCAACGACACCATATTTCATATACCAGGCACGAGGGCAGAGGTTGTAAGCTCTATAACCAGTGAATTTATAGGCAAAAGCTATCGAAGAGCATACAAAACGGATAGGGATGTATTCTATTCTGGAATGGGTCCACTCAATTTCTCGTTCTTTGACCCAAATCAGAGAATAACCATTCCTGAATATCAATCTGGTAATGTTTGTTTTGAAGAAGAGTATAAAGTAGTTTATAACTATAAGGATTATTCTTTCTTGAAATCCTGTAATCAATTTAGCAGTATTTCAAATGTGCAGTCTATTCATTTTTCAGTTTATCAATCTGACAAATCATTAGTGGTCGATTCTGATAAAACTATGAAACCGAATTCAAGAATTTTAATTTATGATCTCATGGGAAAAGTTGTTCTGGATCAAACGATGTCCTCCCAAAAATCACAAATTATAGACATTCCTTGTCTTTCTTCCAGCTTGTACATCATTCATATTCAGAATGACTTCAATCTGTTTTCTACAAAAGTATGGATACATTAGATATCAATTGAGTCTAGGTCGAATAGATTGATAGGCTCAAATACAGATAAGACACAATCTTCTTCATATTTTATTTCGATCAGCAGCTTTTATTGATAGCTGTATGATTGCATTTTTTTATAATTCTGGGCTACATTATATTATTGCTTTTCAAGTTTGAAAATCTCGCCATGTAATACCCTTGGATATTTCAAATAAATACAAACGTTATCGTCAACAAAAAGTCTAGCGCTTCCTTTTAATATCAGGAGACAGGCTTCACCTATACTGGGCGGATAAACGAGAGACTAATGAGCTCTTGCAAATAAAACTCTGTATTGAGACGGTTTTCCTGAGTAGATACAAGTCCCTTCTGTTTGTTCAAGGTCAAAAGGAACACAACGAATAGTCGCCTTGGTTTCTTCTTTTATTTTTTCCTCAGTTTCTGCACTACCATCCCAGTGTGCTATCACAAATCCACCGACTTCAATTTTCTTTTTAAAATCGTCATATTCAAAACATTCACGCGTATTTTCCGTTCGATGTGTTAATGCTCTTTGGTATATGTTGGTGTGAATTTCACCTAATAAATTTTCAATATAGTCGATGAGATTGTCTTGAGATACATTTTCTTTGGTCAAATTGTCGCGACGTGCTACCTCAGCCATATTATTTTCGATATCTCTTGGCCCAAAAACGACTCGAATTGGAATTCCTTTTAACTCGTGCTCCGCAAATTTGAATCCAGGTCTTTTGGTTGTATCTTTATCAATCATGAATCGGATACCTCGTTTTTTGAGTTCTGTTCCAAATTCATTGCATTTGGAAATAAGAACCTCGTTTTGTTCTTTGTTTTTTTCATGAAGAAACGGAACAAAAACGACTTGAAATGGAGCAACTTTTGGTGGCATGATCAACCCATTGTCATCTGAGTGGGTCATAATGAGCGCTCCAATGAGCCTCGTACTGACTCCCCATGATGTAGCCCAAACATATTCTTCCTGTCCTTCCTCGCTCTGATATTTTACTTCAAATGCCTTGGCGAAATTTTGCCCTAAAAAATGAGATGTTCCTGCTTGCAGAGCTCGACCATCTTGCATCAAGGCTTCGATACACAATGTATCATCAGCTCCGGCAAAACGCTCAGATTCTGTTTTCTTTCCTTGAAAAACAGGTATCGCCAAAAAGGTTTCCACAAACTCTGCATATACGCCTAACATCTTTTCTGTTTCTTCTATCGCCTCAGCTTTCGTTGCGTGTGCTGTATGGCCTTCCTGCCATAAGAACTCAGCTGTTCTGAGAAACAATTTGGTCCTCATTTCCCAACGTACAACATTTGCCCACTGATTGATTAGCAGTGGTAGGTCGCGATAGGATGAAATCCATTTCCTGTATGTATTCCATATCACTGCTTCAGAAGTTGGTCTTACAACCAATTCTTCTTCCAATTTTGCTTCAGGATCTACGATTAGCTTTCCTTTATTATTTGGGTCATTTTTAAGTCTATAGTGAGTTACGATAGCACATTCTTTGGCAAATCCTTCTGCGTTTTTTTCTTCTGCTTCGAAGAGCGACTTCGGAACAAATAGCGGAAAATATGCATTGGTATGGCCAGTTTCCTTGATCATTCGATCTAGAACATCTCGCATGTTCTCCCATAAGGTGTATCCATAAGGCTTGATGACCATGCATCCTCGAACATCGCTATGATCGGCTAGGCCACCTTTGAGTACAAGATCGTTGTACCATTGATTGATATCTTCGCTGCGTTTGGTGATAAAATCTCCCATTGTTTCCAGTTTTTTTTATTATTTGAGGCAAAGATAGAAAACAATGATTTATGATATGGCACAATATCAGTCTGCTTTCAAGTAGATTTTTTTTATATCTAGGGGTTCAGAGTCAGATTTCAAATTTCTCTGCATTTATATGAATTAGACTTCCTATCAGTATAATAAATTTTGCACAGAACACCATTTATTAGGTTAATTTGCAAATCAAATGTTTTAGTTCATAAATTTTAATGGTATTGAAAAAACTTATTTTAGCTTTAGTCTTCGTGTCACTTAATCTTTATTCGCAACAATTTAGTATTTTAACCTGCGATCAAGGGGATGAAGTATATAGTACTTTTGGTCATTCGGCTATACGCTACCAAGACTCTTTCCAAGGGATTGACTGGGTTTATAATTACGGATTATTTGACTTTTCGGATCCTAAATTTATTCCTAAATTTTGTTTGGGAAAGCTCGATTACATGGTTGGCAAGCAAGATATGTCTAGCTTCATGGCCGATTATGAATACAATGGACGCCGGGTTGAAGATCAGCAAATTAATTTGACGAAAGGTCAATCTGACTCCTTACTAAGATTTTTGGAATGGAATATTTTAGATGAAAATAAGTTTTATCGATACGATTTTCTTTTCAATAATTGTGCTACTAGGATTATCGATATTTTGGAGCAAAATTGCGCTGGTGTGAATCTTAAGTTTGCTAAAAACATCCAGAGGTATACATTTCGTCAGTTGATACATCAGAATGCAATGACTTCAGTCCCTTGGATTGATTGGGGAATGGACCTTGGAATTGGTATGCCAGCGGATCGAGTAGCTTCGGATCGAGAATTATGTTTTCTTCCATCGTATATTTCGCAGGCGATGAATTTGTCAACAAATAAAGCAAATGGTCTCAAACTAGTAGGAAAGACTCAAGAATTATTGCCAAACAGATCACTTGCAGCGAATAATCTTTGGATATTTAAACCTGCATTTTTTGCATTGATTTGTGGTTTGTTGTTTTTTGTTTTTGGAAGATTCGAAAGAAAATTTCTAAAAAATACGGTTGGAACTATTTGCATTTTGATGGGAATAGGCGGACTAGTCTTGTCGTTTTTGTGGTTTTGTACAGAGCATTCGGTTACCAAAAACAATTTAAATGTATTATGGATGAATCCTTTGCTTTTGATTTTAGGATTTCAAATTCTTAAAAATAAAGTAAAATATGAGTTCGCAGTTTTTTTGCATATATGTCTGATAGCATCTTTTTTTCTAGGCCCAATACTTGACTTTCAGGAGTTCAGTACTGCAAGTAGATGGCTCAATATTGGTCTTGTTTTTCTTACGACAAGATGTGTTATAAAAGGATGGCGAGTTCGAGAAAGTATAAAAACTAATATTTAGCGACTATCGGAATTCTTCTTCCAAAACCAAAAGCTTTCGAACTTACTCTTATGATTGGAGGCGTTTGATATCGTTTAAATTCATTTCGGTTGACCATTTTAAATATCCGCTCTGTGAGGGCACGATCATATCCCATGTCTACAATTTGGTTGACTCCTTGCTGTTTATTGATGTATTGATATAGAATGGCATCCAAGATATCGTATTCCGGAAGCGAATCTTGATCTTTTTGACCAGGTCGTAACTCTGCGCTCGGTGGCTTTGATATCGTATTTTGAGGAATGATTTCTGAGTTTCGATTGATGAAGGTGCAGAGTTCATAGACTTCTGTTTTATATACATCACCTAGTACTGCTATACCTCCGCACATATCGCCGTAAAGTGTACCGTAACCCACTGCCACCTCTGATTTATTGGATGTATTGAGCAGAACTGGTCCTAATTTGTTGGAAACTGCCATCAAAAGAATGCCCCGAATACGCGCTTGAATATTTTCTTCTGTAAGATCCTCCGTTTTATCTTTGAATATTGGATTTAGTGAACATTTGATCTGTTCAAAATTTTCCTTGATTGGTATGATTTCATATGGACTACCAAGGTTCTTACATATTTGAATGGCATCGTTGATTGAGTGATCGGTTGAGTATTGGCTTGGCATCAAAACACTGAGAACATTCTCGGCTCCAATGGCTTCCGCTGCTAAAGCAAGAGTCAAGGCCGAATCTACTCCACCAGATAGTCCCAAGACTGCTTTTTTAAATCCAAGTTTTGAAAAATAATCCCGTATTCCTAGAACAATAGCCTTGTATTTACGTTCTACTTTCTCAGTACAATCTTGGATTTTAACTGCCTGGTTCATATCACAAGGATCAATAACAGCATAGTCTTCCTCAAAATATTTTAATTCATAAACAATGTCTCCATGGCTATTGCAAAGCATGGATCCACCGTCAAAAACAAGTTCTGTCTGACCACCAACTGCGCTAACATATACCATAGGAATGTGATACTTTTTGCAGTTGGCAATAATTACTTTTTTGCGTTCTTCTGAATGGCTGTATGAGAATGGTGATGCCGAAATATTGATCATCAAGTCTGGCTTTTGGCTTTCCATTTGTTCCATAGGAGTGGTTTGGTAGAGAGCTTGCCAATTCATTTCGTCCACTGAGTTGGTATTGATATCCCAAATATCCTCACAAATAGTCACTGCAATTTTTTTTCCTTTAAATTCGATGCATTTAAAAACGTTGTTCGGTTCAAAATATCGGTATTCATCAAAGATATCATATGTGGGCAATAATGTTTTATCGACTATTTGTTTGATTTCTCCTTGATGCAGGAAATATGCTGAATTGAAATAATCTTTTCCTAGAGGTTGTGGATTTTTTCTTGGTGCTCCTAAAATGATGCCGATTTGATGAGATAACTTTTTCAATTCTTCAAGATTGTTTTCAATCTGGATATAATATTCCTCGAAGTAAAAAAAATCGGTAGGCGGATATCCCGTCATACAAAGTTCAGAGAAAACAATAAGTTCTGCTTGATCCTTTATTGCCTTGTCGATGTCATGCTTGATTTTCCGAACATTGTATTGAAAGTCTCCAAGGATATAGTTCTGCTGAGATAAGGCTATTTTCATTCGAATTGTTGATCTAAATTTTCAATGAAACAAATGTAAGCTTTTCTTTTCCACAGAATCTTGCAAAAGTTGGTATTTTGAACTAGAGTACAATTGAAATGTATTAGTTTTGTTGAACTCAAAAAAGCAGAAAAATGAAATTTTATATTGATACAGCAGTTTTAGAAGAAATTCAAGAAGCACATGACATGGGTATTCTTGATGGTGTGACGACCAATCCATCGCTCATGGCTAAGCTTGGAATATCAGGCAAAGAAGCAGTCAATTTCCATTACAAGGCGATTTGTAATATTGTAAAAGGAGAGGTCAGTGCAGAAGTTTTATCTACCAACTATGCAGGTATGATCGCAGAAGGAGATGAATTAAGTAAAATTGCATCTAATATTGTGGTTAAGATACCAATGACAGGTGAAGGGTTAAAGGCTATCAAATACTTCAGCGCAAAGGGAATAAAAACAAACTGTACTTTAGTTTTTAGTGCTGGGCAAGCAATATTGGCAGCTAAAGCAGGTGCGACAATGATTTCACCGTTTATTGGTCGTATAGATGATAGCAATTGGGACGGAGTGCAATTGATTGAACAGATCGTTCATATTTTTGGAAACTATCATTTTAATACAGAAATATTGGCGGCAAGTATTCGCAATCCATTGCATATTGTGAAGTGTGCTGAAGCTGGCGCTGACATTGCTACTTGCCCACTATCAGCGATAAAAGGACTTTTAAAACATCCTTTGACGGATATTGGACTTGCCCAATTTGTGGAGGACGCTAAAAAGTTTATGTAGATCAATTATTTGCATCAGTCTATGGTTCAGTACACGATACTTTTGATTGAATTTTAAGCAATAAGGAATGCTACAACGAATTTATATAACGAATTTTGCCATCATCGATGAGGTTCAGATTGAGTTTAATGATCGTCTCAATATCATAACTGGTGAAACAGGTGCTGGAAAATCTATAATCCTTGGAGCATTAGGTTTGCTAAAGGGAGATCGTGCCAACTCACAAATGGTTCGTAACACAGCGCTGCGAGCGATTGTCGAAGGAGAATTTGTTTTGAACTCTTCGAAGTTTCAGAATTTGTTTCAGAATTTGAATCTTGTTTTTAGGGAAAAGACCATCATACGAAGAGAAATAAATGCAGATGGTAAGGGCAAATCCATAGTCAACGACCAACCTGTGAACCTAAGTCAGCTGCAAGCCTTAGGAGCTTGGCTAACTGAAATTCATTCGCAACATGATAGTTTAGAAATAAAGTCCGCAGATTTTCAACTTGAAATTG
>CANHJR010000054.1 GCA_947461165.1 Saprospirales bacterium
TTATCGTCACGCAGAAAGGACTAGATACCATCCACTTACTCATCTCCGAATAAACTCCACCTATGAATGTCCTATCTTTTGGTGCATCGTCTAGCAGCACGTCCATCAACAAAAAACTAGCAAACTATATTGCCGAATTGATCACTGATAGTGAAAAGCGCCATGTAGATTTAAATGATTATCCGCTTCCGCTCTATTGTATCGATTATGAAGCGAAGAATGGAATTCCCGACAATGCCAAATCATTTTATGAAAACATGGAATGGGCCGATGTCATTGTGATTTCATTTGCAGAGCACAATGGGACTTATACAGCAGTTTTCAAAAACATATTTGATTGGGTTTCGAGAGTCAAGCTCAAAATGTTTGAAAACAAAAAGCTCATCCTACTTTCGACTGCGCCAGGCGCTAGAGGTGGACAAACGGTGTTACATGCTGCCATCGATCGATTCCCACACCATGGTGCTGAGATTGCAGGATCTCTAGCCTTTCCATTTTTTACAAAAAACTTTTCTGACGAGTTTGGAATTATCGATGAAGAAATCAAATCCAAAGTAGATTCTATCATCCAATCGATATCAACCCAGAATCTGCATTCGAATTCTGGATAAAAAAGGCGCTCTAATTGGAAGGCCTATCGTATTTAAATTCGTATCTTATAGCTATTACCGCCATTTGAGATCATCGGTCTTGCTTTTCTCCAAATGAAGATAGCCAAACACGAGCCTAGAAAACTTGTAATACCTACAACATCCCTGCTATCTTCATCTAGATAAAACATTCCGAAAACAAATTTCATACAAGGATCCTACAATACCAAAAGCAAACAAGCCCCAAATTCCGCCTGGCTCTTCTCCTGGCATCATTATTCATGCGATAAAACCTGCTATTAAGTCCGCAGGACCTGCCCAAATGTAATCGATGTCTTTCAAATTTAATTGGCTATTATTGCAAGTATAGACGCACCGCAATTTTGATATTTAGATTACTTATCCATATATTATGAGAAAATTATTTAGAAAGAAATCCATAGAAAGTATCCTCAGCAGCCATGAAAACCTCTCCGAAAACCATCAGCTCCATCGAAACCTGACAGTTACGGACCTCACCGCTTTTGGTATTGCTGCTGTTATTGGTGCAGGAATCTTCTCCACTATAGGCAAGGCTTGTTTTTCGGGTGGACCTGGAGTCGTATTTCTGTTTGTATTTACAGCTATCGCATCTGGCTTCACCGCGATGTGTTATGCCGAGTTTGCCTCAAGAATCCCTGTCAGTGGATCGGCTTATACCTATGCTTATGTAAGTTTTGGCGAAGTTTTTGCTTGGGTTATAGGCTGGGCATTGATTATGGAATACAGCATTGGCAATATCGCGGTAGCTATCTCATGGAGTGAGTATTTTCTGTCCTTGCTTCGCAATCTAGGTTTGTTTGTTCCCGATTGGTTGACAATAGATTATGGATCAGCACAGCGAGCTTTTGAGCAGAATCTAACTACAACTTATGCCTCTGCATGGACCACAGCACCTATGATTGGTAATCTTCGAATCATTTTTAACCTTCCAGCGACCATCATCAATATTCTGATAACGATCGTCGTCTATATTGGAATCAAAGAAAGCAAAACATTAAGTAATTTGATGGTCTTGCTCAAGGTTATCGTTATTTTATTGGTCATTTGCATTGGTTTTTTCTTTGTCGATGGCGCCAATTGGAATCCTTTTATGCCCAACGGATTCAGCGGGGTGATGGCTAGCGTGTCTTCTGTTTTCTTTGCTTATATTGGATTTGATGCGATAAGCACCACCGCCGAAGAATGCCGAAATCCCAAAAGAGATCTTCCCCGTGGAATGTTCTATTCCTTGGCGATCTGCACCGTTTTGTATATCCTGCTGGCACTGGTTCTGACAGGAATGATCACATATACGAGCCTGGATGTCGGTGACCCTTGGGCTTTTGTTTTCAATGAGCGTGGACTGAACTGGATAGGTGGCGTCGTCAGTATTAGCGCTATTGTGGCGATGACGAGCGTCCTACTTGTTTTCCAAATGGGTCAACCGCGAATCTGGATGAGTATGAGCCGAGATGGACTGATGCCAAATAAGTTCTCTGAGATACATCCAACATACAAAACCCCAAGTTTCGCAACGATCGTCACTGGATTTGTGGTTGCCATACCGTTGTTCTTTTTTGACTACAACTTCATTATCGACTTCACGAGTATTTCGACGTTATTCGCCTTTGTACTGGTATGTGCTGGTACCTTGTTGCTCCCAAAAGCTGAAAAAGATAGCACCAAATTTTCCCTCCCTTGGATTCCGGCTCGAATCGTCATGCCAATAGGTTGTGCAGGTCTCCTCCTCTGGGGTTGCACCTTTGGCTCGTATCATTTCTCTGAGCTATTCCATTTGCTTCCAGAAGACAAGGAATTCAAATTGTTTGGAGTCAATATATTCTCCTATGCAGATGAGAATGTTCGAAAAATATCTCTCGTTATCTTCTATCTCATATTGATTGGAATGACCGTCTTGTCTGTATTGAAAAACTACACTTTGATACCGGTGTTAGGATTATTATCCTGTTTATATTTGCTGACATCGATGAATATTCACAACTGGATTTACTTTCTGATATGGATGCTCATAGGTCTTATAATCTACCTAGGATATAGCCAGAAGCGAAGTAAGCTTTATCGTTGATGAGTAATTTTCGAGATTGATTTTGAGTCTTTTGTTCGATTAGGACAATCAATTTGATTAATAAAATCAATTTAAATTTTCGATTTAAATTTTTTTTGGTACAGTTCTTGATTCCTATATTTTTAGAACAAGGCCCGTTTTTTGTCCATAACCTTATTGGGTATATTTATGGCGCCTCATCTGATAAATAAAAATCGAACAATACCGCTATGAAACAAGTTATTTATTTAGCGTTCTTTGTATTCTCTAGTGAATTCTGTTTTTCACAACAAATTGGAGGATTAGAACGGGGTCAGTCAGCTCCAACAACAGCCAAACCTATCATCGAATACACCACACTCTCCAATGGCAGTGTTGACATGCATACAGGAACGTATAATCATAGCATCGAATTAGGTGCTGTGTCTACGCCTAGTGGCACCAAATTTGAACTCAGTCTGCAGAACAACTCCGTAGGGGTCACCTCCGAGCTAGTAACTACCGATGGCAGCATCCCATATGGTGAGGGCTGGAGTATCAATATTCCCCAAATACGTTTTGAATATAACACTTTAGACCCTGTTTTAGCTTCCAATCGAGAATATTGTAATGAAGACATCCTAGAATGGTACAAATCTACTATAAATAGTGTACACATATCTTTGCCGGGAATATACAATGGACCACTTACTATAAAGACTATTGAAAATGATGGAAACAAACTTGTTTTGGTTCCAACGTCTTTTTCAAAATACTTTGAAGTCAAATACCAACTATCGACAGCATATGAAATAGACCCTATTGCCATGGTCTATTTGGGTAATGGCGTGGTTTATGAATTGGGTGCTCGAATATCGAATTTTAAAAATCCAGCCAATCTACTAGTTACAAATCCAACTGGCGGTAATCCAAAAGCCCCTTGGAATTACCAAAGAAATCCAGCGTTGTTTTATACTCCTATCTCAAGAGACCATACATTTTACCTAAAACGCATTTATAACAAAAATGCGCACCCTGCAGAGAGAATAGAGTTCAATTATGAATTTATTGGGAAATTAAATCATTACGCTGAACAATCACAATACCTGTCTGATAAAAATTACAGCTCGGTTCCCGAACTTATCCTAAAGGACATCACCTCCTATGATGGTAGTGACATCATCTACCAACAGTTAAAGCTGAACTATGAGATAGACAATGACTATAAAATAGATCTGGCTAAGTATAACATACGCTTTATTGATAGTCATTATGTGGCTAAAACTATCTGGGGAGAGGGTAATGAAACGAGTCATGTGGACGTTTTAGGCAGTCCAAAATCAAATGTTATCAATACTTTTGGACCTAATTGGAAATTCATCCATCATGCATCGACCGTTGCAGCAAATCAAAACTATTGGTCAGACAATCATGTAAATTGGGGTGCAACAAACCCATATATTTTTAATATTAATGGAACCAATTATCAATCTGTAGAAAATTTAAGTTCAGCTACTCCACAAAACAAGCTGATTTTTAGTCATGCCTACGCAGAACGAACCAAGATACCTGTTCATCTTTTTAAACGTGGCAGGACTTATGAGATACTCACCAAAGTATACAAGCCCGGTAGATCTATCGATTATGATCATCTCTTTAGCACCTTTGATATCGATTTATCATATAGTTCAGATGAGTCATACCACACTCGAGGTGGTGAGATCACATCCGTCGTTAATCCATTTGGAATATCGGGTCGCTTGTTTTCTACCTTTCAAAGACCTATAAAATGGATTGCAATCAATAAGACTCTAAGGTACAATAAAATACTAGGAGACGTTGTAATGAAAGATTATACACAAAACTACTTCGTCATGCCTTTGGATCGAGATGGTGCTGGAAGCAATCGAGTTGCGGACTTTCCAGATTTCTATTTGAGAATTGGACCAGGAAATAGTGATCATGTATACAACATGACGTATAATTGGAATAGTAACTACCCAACACACCATAGTGCTCATGCGGTTCCTGTGAATGGTGCTGGTGGAAGTGGTCTTGGATACTCAAAGGCTGCATCCTATGCCAATATATATGAAAACCAAACATCGGTATATTCTGCACATCCTTATGGCCCAAACAATTGCTTTGCGTCATGTCGTCCTTGCATGTTTGAAGCACTTCCGAATAACTTTGGCGTCGGAATTGAGCCAAACATGTCAGATGGCTACCACTATCCATATCGATTTAGCAGTACACCATATCTTTTTTCACATAGAAAAGATAAAGATTATAATAAACCAACACTTGGAATTGATCTCACGATAGAGCGGGTCGAAATCAATCTCATCGAAAAAATGCCTCGCATGCTGAAATCGGTGGAATTCTATGATTTTAATACCGCAAATTATCTCTATGATAAAAATCCAATATCCAAAGTTTATAACCCAAGTACAGCAATACTGGCATCAAGCTTAAAAACGCCAAACTTCATTCACTCGGACAGCAATTTAGTTCGGAAGATCCTACTTGATTATAAACCGAAAGCGATACAGGTCAAAAGTAAATATCCTCAAACCATCGGTCCGCATTGGATTTATAAATATTGTTTGACTCAGGTTCAAACGGTAGACTTCAGAAACAATGTCAATCAAACGGAAGATTTTGATTACACTATTGTCTCATCTAGTCCAAATTATTTCACCTCACCAGAATTTATAAGAAACGGAAATCCAAACAATCAAACGTTCGTACTTTCCAAAATTACAAACATGCTAGGAAAGGTAACAACCATTGATTATAAAAGTACGGAGCAATATGAGACTATAGATCGAGAGGCAACTCAATTCACAAATACAGTAGCCAAAATCACCGAATCTACGGCAGCGAATACAACGACATCCAAAGTGACAGATTACATTTTCACCAATCTTCAAAAAACAAACTATGGTAATCGAATTAAATATGGATATCAAGTCGCGGAGGTAAGATACCCCTTAAATACCATCACAAACAAACGCAAAAAAACAATTTACGATTTTTACAATTGTACTGAGTTTTGGAACCCAACAGGAAGATATCATTATTTATATGCGAATAAAAGTAGTCTCTGGGGCAAGATCATCAAACAGTCAGACTACAATGAAGATGGACAAGAAATCTCACGCATTGAAAATGAATACGCTGTAGAAACAGCTTTTAAAAACTATACCAAACGAAAAAAAAATCAAGATCCAATCTGTTCCTATATCGACAATGGAATGGCAGAATCGGTCAAAGAGGCTAATGGTTTTCGAATATGGAATATTTTAAATTATTTTCAAAATGTCAAGACAGAGCTAAGTTTGGATCCAGACGAGAATATATTTTTTGTAAAACTAAAAAGCAAAAAAAATTACACTAGATTTCTAAATAAAGCAGGCTCATTGGATTGGAATGTAGAGCAGGAGGATTATGACTATTACCAGGCAGATAGCAACGGAGTATCTCAGAGCGAAGCATTGGATATTATCAATTATTTCAAAACTCATAACAAGAATATATACAATATAGAACCCAGCTGGAACCTATACAAAAAAACCAAATTCAATCTCAACAATCCAAACCACAAGGTCAGTGAGGAAATTTTTTACCTTCACGATTACCTGAATACATTTACAAACTGTGAGGGGTTTCTAGACTTCTACATGACAGAGGACAAATGGACACCAGAGTGGATGAGATGTGATTTACAAAGTGCCGTTTTGGATTATAATTTGTATCACATGCCGATAGAAAAAAGAATCTCATATATCAACATCGGTCAGGACACCGTCCGAAAATCGGAATACTATGGGTATGAATTGATACAAAATCCACTAAAAACTAGGGATAATCTATCCAGACTACCTGTCACTGATCGCACAATAAATACGAAGGAGATCACCTTGAAATGCCCACAATACACTCAGCAGCAACGCGATTCCTTTGAAAACGCTGAAAGACAACGAAATTATGACAAAGAATTTGCCAGAATCACCAATGCTGGATGCATGCGGCTTGGTATGAATTTGATAATTGATGGAAAAATAATTAAAGGAAATTCATCACCTCCATTTACCTTCGTCCCTCCAAACATTAGATATATCAATCCTTGTGAATATTACAGTTTTAATACAAAATTGAATGCCTGGACCGTTTGTCCATGCTTGAATCCTAAAATAAATAAACTTTCTGATGTCGTCAAATCCTCTGGATTGAATTATATCACTATTGATAAATTGATAGGGGTCGCTTCGCCGCACCCGAACCCAAACCCGAATCTTACAGTGGTCAATAATCCTTCTGAAAAGGACGTATTAACATATTATGACATGACTGCACAGGAGCAAGTATTTCTCGGAAATAAAAAAATCAACGCCAGTTCCGTACATGTTGGTAAATTAGATCCCTTTTTTAATGAGAATAATACTCAAAAACCAATTCTCATAGAAGACAAAATAAATCATAAATTATTCATCCTGAACAACGATGTGTTTGAAGATCCTGAAAAGCTAAAATATTCAAGTGGCGAAATGGCATATACGGACGAGCAAATGGGAAATATAAAAGCGCATTACAATAGCCTTTTGGAGACGTATTATGGACACACCATTTTTGATCTCAGAGAATGGATTCAACAGGTCGATGATTCCGAATTCTATGCCACCTTCAACAATAATGACATCGGAAATGAAGACCCACAGCCAATGCTACCAACCAAATGTAACCTGAATAGCTGGTACGCATTAAATCCTAAGATGATAAGTGAGAA
>CANHJR010000055.1 GCA_947461165.1 Saprospirales bacterium
CATGAGGCTTTCCTGCACGATATCTTGAAGATTGACGTCTATAGTGGTATATATATCTAGGCCTGGCTTTGATCCAAATTCACTATTTTCATTGACTGGCATATAAATGCCACCTGCTACTTTTTGCATCAGCACTAGTTGGTTCTCTCCTGCCAAATACTTGTCTTGATAGCCCTCAATGCCCTTCGCTTTATTCCCTGTGTATCCGATAGTTCGTCTAGCTAAATTGCCAAAGGGTAATTTTCTCGTATTGTTATCAATCGTGATGAAGCCTGATTTATTTTTACCTAGTTTGAATATAGGGATTTCACGGATTCTTTTATAATTCTGAAAGGAGACATTTTTTGCCAAAAGTAAGTGTCTTTGATTGTTGGCTCTAGCTTGGGTTAGTAATGCTCGCCATTCTATTGAAGACTTTTCTGGCAGATATTCCCCGAGAAATAGGGATAGCGTATCGATGTGTCTATTCCAAATGGTATCTTTGAGTCCTTGGGCTCTCGTATCCATTCGAAGCTCAAAGGTAGGAAGAGTCGTTGCCAAAATACGGCCATCGTGAGTATAGATGTTGCCGCGCTCAGCCTTGATTTCTTTCATAGATTGCGTCAAATCTTCCCCTAGTTTCTTCCAATATCCATTATGCTCTGTCTGTAAGGCATAGATTCGCACCACAATCCAGCAGGAGAGCCCAAAAAGCAAGAACAACACGATGTATGCTCGTGTAACGATATTAGTCTTGTCGTTGATAATCCTTTTGTTTTATTGTTAGTTTTGAAGGTGCTGTTGTCATTTTGTGCAATCCCATTTCTTCAGCTCTTGGCAATACTTCCGTAAGCTTGCTTCGGTACATTAGATCGGATTTGATTGTGAGATAATCCCATCTTAGCTCTTTGAGTTGGTTTGCCTTTTTGTTGATGTCCGTGATGAGACTATGCGCAAGATGGTTGTTGATGATATGAATGAGTCCAAGAACCGCGATGAAGAGTATAAATCTTATATTTTTCAACGCGTAGTCAAAAAATCGCTGTATCAATAAGTCTAAAGTCACTTGTTGGCTCATTGGTCGCTCTTATTGTTTGTTTTTTTCCATTATTCGAAGTTTAGCACTTCTGCTTCTAGGATTTTGTTTGGTTTCTTCTTGGCTTGGTACGATCGGTTTTTTTGTTAAATTCTTCCAGTTCCATTCTTTTGTTCTTCCAAATAGATCCTTCGTCGGTTCATCCTTGCATTCACCATATTTCATAAAGTTTTTTACCAGGCGATCTTCCAGGGAATGAAAGGTTATGATGGCCAATCTTCCATTCGGTGATATCATTTCTGTAATACTCGTGAGCATGTCCTCCAACACTTTGAGTTCTCTATTGACTTCCATCCTGAGTGCCTGATATACTGGTGCGGCATAGGCTGTGAAATGTCCAAATTTGATGCTGTCTAGAATGATATTGAGATCTTCACTTTTTTGAAATTTCTTTACGATTCTATCTTCGACAATTTTCTGAGCCAATGTCTTCGCATTTCGCACCTCGCCAAATTCTTGAAAAATGCGTTGCAATTCCTCCAAGGAATAGGTGTTGAGGATATCCGCTGCGGTCTGTATGTCATCTTTGTTCATTCGCATATCGAGATCAATACCATCGCGAAACGAAAAACCACTTCCATCATGGTCTAGCTGATAACTGCTCACTCCGAGATCGGCAAGTACTCCGTCAACACTCGTGACCCCGATGGCCAAAAGATAGTCTCGCGCATCAGCGAAATTGCTGTGAATGACTGTGAGACGAGGATCAGCCCATTGATTGCGAAGCGCATCAGAATCTTGATCAAATCCAAAAAGTCTACCGCGATCACTGAGTCTATTTATGATGGCTTTGCTATGCCCTCCGCCTCCAAAAGTAAGGTCCACGTAGGTTCCATCGGCCTCAATATGTAATGCATCCATGCATTCATCTAAAAGAACACTTTTGTGATATTCATTATTCATCTTCTGAATTTTGAATATCTGATTTGTGCCCCATGACGCGCTCTGCTAGATCCTCAAATGAAGATCCATCGTTCGAAGCCATGATGCTGTTGTATTTCTTCTCATCCCATAGTTCAAAATAGTTCTTGACCGGGGTGAGTAAAATGTCTTTTTTCATTTCTGCAAATTCCAATAGCTGTTTTGGAATATTGATTCGATCACTACCATCAAGTGTGCATACCGTGGCACCACTGTAGAATCTTCTTACAAACTCTCGATTTTCTTTATTGAATGTATTCAGTTTATCTACATCTGCTCGCACGAGTTCCCATACATCATATGGATAGAGTGTCAAGCAATTTTCAAATCCGCGATTGACAACAAATCGATGTGCAGCCGATTCTACCATAGACTCTTTGAGGGCCGTTGGGACTCTCATCCTGCCTTTATCATCGAGTTTTATCGCTATTTCACCTAAAAATGACATCAATATGTTTTAAAATCTCCACAAAAATACATTTTATTGCTATTCTCTCCCCTTTTTTCCCACTTTTTTCTTTAGTTTTTTTTCAACAAAGCAAACTATGTCAGTGGATTGTGTGTGGAAAAGATCGAAATTATCATTTTGAATAAGCCTTGAAGTTGTTGGTATAATTGGATTATTTTGTGCACACCTGTTGATAATCAATGTGTATTGCTTCAATCCGATTATGCATTATCGAAATCTGCTCGAGATGCATAGGGTAAATTAGATTTTATCAAATTTTTTGTCGATGAAGCGTCAAATGCTTCATTCGAGGTTCAAGACCATAATGAATGTTTTAAATCTGAAGAATCACCCGTTTCGTTTTAATTTTGCGCTATGGAATTTATAAATGAATACATAGGTCTGTCAATAAATGCAAGTAGCGATATCGATCGATCTTTTTGTGAAACCACGGAGAACAACCTATATATCAACTTGAATTTTGGCTTATTTGCCAATGATTGCCTATTTGACCTTGCAGAGGAGAATTATCTCATAGGAATACGCATTGCCAAATCCTACATGGAAAAATATGATGAGCCATTTGAAATCGTCATCGAAAAACAATCTATTTGTTGCAATACGCAATCAAAACTACTTGAAATTATTAAATGTGACTTACAAGGTGTGCAACGCAAAATTTTTATAGAAAGTAGTATTCTATATTTATTGTATCAGTCTCAAAAGAACAATTTTATTTTTCAGGCGGATTGTAATAGTTGTTCTGTCCTCAATAGACCCATTGATATGCAGAAAATGCAGAATGCCAGACAGTTTATACTAGATAATCTATCAAATTCTCTGACTATTCCTATTGTTGCTGGTTTTGTAGGAACCAATCAATGCTACCTCAAAAAAGGATTCAAAGAGGTCTATCACCAAACAATTTTTGAATTCATTCAAGAGAACCGAATGATCAAGGCGCGCTATATGCTGCAACAGGATGATTCGAATATTAGTCAAATTGCTGATCGGGTTGGGTATTCTTCCTTGAGTAGTTTTAGTCAATCCTACAAAAACTATTTCGGTATCACTCCGACGGACCAAATAAAACAAACGATAGCTAACGATAATCGGTAATATTTCCGATATCTAAACTATTTTTCCCTTATCCTAAAATTGCTTGAAAAGGTTATCTATACTTTTGCCGACATATCAAATCCACTAGTCGCAAAACATGTACCATCTCATAACCTTATTTCTTTCATTATCTGCATCAAACCCATCTTTCAAACCAACACTTCGAGATTCACTTTTAGGAAAAGAGTTGGCGCCAGTGAGCATTGTTGGTGATCGACAAGCATTGATTTCGGGGTCTGGCCAGTATATCAACCTACGAAAGCTTGAAAAACTAAATCAAACGAATATTATTAACATTCTCCGAATTGTTCCTGGGGTGAATATTCGCGATGAAGAAGGGTTTGGATTGAGACCAAATATTGGCCTTCGTGGAACTTCCGTCAATAGAAGTGCCAAGATCACGCTGATGGAAGACGGAATCCTAATCGCCCCAGCGACATACGCTGATCCTTCAGCCTATTATTTCCCAACCTTCTCCCGTATACAAGGTGTCGAGGTGCTCAAAGGAAGTAGTCAAATAAAATATGGACCGTATACTATTGGAGGGGCTGTCAATTTGATATCGACGGCCATTCCAAAAACATTTAAAGGATTTGGACAACTATCCATCGGTAGTTTCGGAACCAATCAACAACGAATCTGGCTAGGAGATAGTCGCAAAAATATCGATTATGTTTTTGAAGTCAATCGAATCGCAAGCCAAGGATTCAAAGAATTGAAAAATGGCGAGAACACGGGATTCGATAGACGAGATGTCATGGGCAAACTTCGATGGCATACCGATTCTAGCGCGAAGATTCAGCAGGCTCTTACGCTGAAAGTCGTCCATTCGACAGAAGATGGCAACGAAACCTATCTAGGACTTACCTATGATGATTATCAGAAGAATCCGTATATGCGATATGCCGCAACTCAAAAAGATGTTTTAAGACTTCATCACAATCATATTTCATTGACACATACGATATTTCCTTTGAAAGGAGTGTCTATACATACCTCTGCTTATCTTTCTAAAACTTTTCGCGAATGGGGAAGAGCTAGTGGTGCTGGTGGTCAGAACTTGAACAATATTCTCAATGATCCAGAAACGCATAGGACTTCGTATGAGATTCTTTCTGGAAATCAAGATGGCTCCATCGATTTCCAGAGTTCTGATAGAACATATTTGTCCCGTGGCATTACTTCGATGATTCAGTATGCAGTCCAGGCAAAGACTGTGTCGCATCATGTCCAGGTAGGACTGCGATATCATACCGATGAAGCAGATCGATATGCAAGTAAATCTGCTTATAATATGACCAATGGGAATATGATTCAAACGATGGGTTCTATCAAAGGAAATGCTGAGAATCAACTCCGATCTGCTCAGGCCTTCTCAGGATATCTGAGTTATGACCTTGGATTCAAAGGGTTAAAAATAAGCCCAGGGATTCGATGTGAGCATATTCTCCTAGACCTCCAGAATTATGGAATATCAGACAACGCAAGATTGGGAACGGCATTAAAATCGGGTGAGAACACTGTTTTTGTGGTATTACCTGGAATTGGGATCAATTATCAATTCAATGAAAATATCCAAACGTTTGGAGGAATTCACAAAGGCTTTTCACCTCCAGGAACGCCTATCGCAGGCACAGTAAATACGCAGGCAAATTCTGAAACCTCAATCAACTATGAGCTGGGATTGCGATATGCTAAGAATGGAATCCAATTTGAAATGACTGGTTTCTGGAATGATTATGACAATATTCTAGGATCTGACAATGTATCTGGAGGAGGTCTCGGCACGGGCGATCTATTCAATGCTGGACACGCCAACGTGTATGGGCTTGAATTAGGTCTGGATTTTGATTTATTGTCCTTGACCGACTTCAAATCAAAGATAAAACTTCCTGTGGATTTGAACTATACCTATACCCATGCGACATTTGATCAGACCTTTGTCAATGGAGGAGGCGACTGGGGTTCTGGCACGATTTCTAGAGGTGATTTCATCCCATTTATAACTCCACATCTGTGGACGGCTAGCCTTGGATTTGAACTCAACAGATTTTCAACCTACATCACCGGCAGATATACTGGGGAGACGAGAGTCAGTCCAGGTCAAGGTGAACTCATTGTTCCAAATCAAGATGTCAAGTACACTTCAGTCAATGCTTTGGCGGATTTCCTCATGGTAGATCTGTCGACCAACTATAAAATGAACAAATCCCTTACATTGTATAGTACCGTCAATAATCTAACCAATAATAAGGCCATTGTAGCAAATCTACCTCAGGGATATCGCCCAAACATCCCATTGAGTATGAATCTTGGGTTAAAGGTTTCATTTTAGGGTCAGAATGACGCGTTATCGAAATCTGCCCAAAGGCATGAAGTACCATAAAAATTCTCGTCAGGATTTATAGAGAACCCCAGATGCCAATAGCTCTAAATCTGACATCAGCATTAGTTAAATTAAAAAATTACCAATTTTATAAACTATTAACGTTCAAAGGAGCTTGTAAATGCATTATATTTGTGATAGAGACAACATAATTTAGGATTTTTTTGTTTCTGAACACTATGAAATGAGCATAGTAAAATGAGCATTTTCATAATCAAGCGAATGATAATTTTATTGTTCCGAATCGCATGTGACAATTTAAAAACAAAATATGAACACATGAAATATTGGCTTTGTTTTTTATCTCTTTTGGTCTTGAATGTTCATTTGCATTCCAAGCCTATCGAGTCTTATTCACAAGCCAAGAATCATTCGCATCGCTTTATAGAAAACAAAGGTCAAATAGATATTTTAGATAGTACATTTCAGAGAGACATCATCGCATATGTTCAACAAGAAAATTTAACTATTTACATTCATCGGTCAGGACTGGTTTATCAATTTGATAAACCAGTTTTACCTATACGTCAACAAAGTTCCTTTCCTTTGATTCAGACAAATTTAAATGAACAACAGGATACTACTTTCCCAATTGAGACGCATCGCGTTGATATGAATATTCTAGGTGCTAATTTGAACTCAAATGTGCTGTTTGAGAGCAAAAGCACTGATTACATCCAATATTACAATAAAAATGTTCTCGATGTTTTTAAATATCAGAGAATCGTTATACAAAATATATATCCAAACATTAACTGGATACTAACCTTCAAGAATGGTGTGTTAAAGCATGAATTTGAGGTAAAAAAAGGTGGAAATTCCAATTTGATTCGAATGGAATATTTTGGTCAGAACGCTATTAAAATAACGGAAGAGGGTGACCTGCATATTCAGACAACACTGGGTGAAATTAAGGAAGAAAAACCAATCAGTTTTCAAGGTGAAAGACCGATTAGATCAAAATTTGACCTTAAAGATAACCTGTTAACTATAAAATTTTTGGAAGAATACGATCTCAGGCAAGATATCATCATTGATCCAAACATCATCTGGAGCACCTATTCGGGACGTGCAAATATTCCAACATCATCGATTTTAGACAATTCTGGAAATAGTATCGTATGCGGTAGCACGATATCGACAACCTTTGTAGCTGCGGCAGGACATCAGATGACCTATGGGGGAAATATCGATAATATGATCTCCAAATATAACTCTAATGGAAGTCGAATCTGGGCAACCTACTATGGTGGCTCGAGCTATGAAGATGAATGGATTCAAAACAACCTTGCTATCGATAGCTGGGATAACATATACTTCTGCAGTGGCACTCGATCCACAAACAATATTAGTTACAACGGATTCCAAAATGTTAAGCCTATTACCACTAATTTTTCGAATTATTTACTGAAACTGAATAAGAACGGTATTAGAAAGTGGGCGACATATTA
>CANHJR010000056.1 GCA_947461165.1 Saprospirales bacterium
AATCGCGTTTAACAATCAACAAGAACAGCCCGTAATACGCACTTATCGCTGATGTAATTAGAAGTGGACAATAAAGTGCAAAACTTTTATCATAAAGACAAAGCAATCCACCGACAGTGCCCAAGATAAAACTTAATGATATATATTTTAGTCCGTTTGAGAAAGTTATCATAATTAATATTGTTTTGTAAAAATGAATGAAAAAAACTGCACCAATGTTTGTCGTGCAGTTGAGATTTGAAATAGGGTAAAAGCCTTGCAAAAAAAATGAGTAGATTCAAACAAAAATAGGACTTATAATAAACCCCTATCATAATCCATCCTTGTTACTACTGCACTCAAACGAGAACTGGAGCGGGTAGTACCTTTAATTTTGTTGACATTCGTTTTTTTTGTTGAAGAACTTGTCGATTGGTATAATTGATATGAGCGTCATTCCTATTGCAAAGAAAACTGCTGATTTTAGTTCTGGTAAAATATTATTGAGATTGTCTGAAATGTAAATTTTAAATATCAAACTATGAAGACAAGCTATATGGAAAATTATAATACTTTCGAATATCTTTTTTAGTGTTCTTTTCATTTTTTATTATTATTGTTCAGGTAAATGGGGAAGTGATTTTGGTCCAGGATAGCACCACCCATGAAAAGCTTTCCATGATTCTAATGCAGCGCCCCCAAGACCATATGTGATAATGGAGCCTATTCCAAGCGCTGGCCCACCATTAAAGTATCTGTACCCAGAATGTGCACACCAGACAAGTATTCCATCAGCCGCACCAAATGCATCAGCCCTTAAGATGCGACCGTATGGGGGGATTTCACCTTCGTCTAATTGATGCCGAATTAGCGTTTCACCAACACCAGATCCTCCAATGTTTTTCGGCATCCAAAAATAAGCAGATTTTTTTGCCACTGTCAACATCGAAATTGATGCATTATATTCCAAGTTTGTAAGCTCTTGATTAGACTTAACTTGTTGTATTATAATGTCCATTTTTTCATTAATTTGAGCTACATTTTCACTTTCATCAATTTTTTGACACATTTCGGTATAATATGAATTGATTTGTGAATTCGCCAATGTCCTTGACTCCATTATTTGATTTGCAATTTCAACTCTTTCCTCTTTCGATGTTAACTGAAAATAAGTTGATAACGAAGCGTGTTCATATTCTATAAATTCATCTATGGACGGGAACCTATTTTCATTTCGTTTGGCAAAATCATGAAGTATCTTATTGTGATTTTCACCAATATAATTAAAATTTTCATCACTCAACTTTGGCATTGTGATATTAGTTATAGATTTACGTTGATAGTCTTTTTTTGTCAATAGATTCTTTTGTACAAGAATAAATCCCCAATGATAGTATAAATAGCCCTATCAGGCTGTATGCTACTTTTTTCATAATTTTTACGAAGTTTGCCTACCCATTTCAAAAGTTAAAGTTAAATTAAAATTCTGTTCATAGACTATTCTTCTATCTTTCACATGGCTCCCGAGACATGTCAATCGGGCTTGCAATCATCTGCTTTAAGTATTTATTGTGATTTTAAGTTTCCTTCAATTGCCTATAGCTCGACATCGATCCAAAATCTGATACAAAGATGATTCAAGAAAATTCAAAAAATAATGAAAAAAAAAGCGTTTTGTCAAACGAAAATGGGCTCTTTTTTATGGCATTTATCGTCTATTTTTGTTGAATATTACAAGACTTAGTGTTTTTCACTTTCACTAAACTATTGTCTTTCATCGTTTTAATCATTATTTGTGGCCAAAATTTAGATGTATAAAAAAATGAATAAAAACGCGTTTTGTCACACGAAAATGGGCTCTTCTAGAGAGGTAATTATCTCTCATAGATATCGAATTTTTCAAGCCTTACTGCCTTGCAATTTCACTAAAACATTATCTTTCAATGTTTTAGCGACTATTTGGGGTCGAGGTGTCGAGTTGAAAAAAATTGATCAAAACTCTGTTTTTCAAACGAAAAAGAGCTAAATGTGTCCTTTGTTGGTATTATTTGCCATCAAAAAAACAATAATTCCCCTCGCTTGATTTGATTTGAACAAGAATGATTCATTAGAACAAAACGGCTTGCCAATTCTATTTTCATATATTTGTAGTTCAAGGAATGAATTAAATAGTATTATGAATATAGGAATACCTAAGGAAACAAAACAATACGAAAAAAGAGTAGCATTGACGCCCGCTGTCGTGGCAGATCTAATCAAAAAAGACTTCAACATAACCATCGAAACAGGTGCAGGACTTGGTTCGTTCTACTCAGATGCAGATTATACTGCCGTCGGAGCGACTATAGAAAGCTCCAAAGAGGCGCTATACAAGAATGCTAAAATTATTTTGAAAGTCAATGCTCCTGAAATCCAAGAAGTGAAATGGATGGCGAAGGAATCCATATTGATTTCGCTGGTCTGGGCGGCTTCCAATCCTGAACTCATTGATACGTGTTCAAATCAAGGTATTACCGTTTTCTCCATGGATGCGATTCCTAGAATTTCGAGAGCGCAGAAAATGGATGTTCTGTCCTCGCAGGCCAATCTCGCAGGATACAAAGCGGTCATACTAGCAGCAAATACGATGGGAAAAATACTCCCAATGATGACCACTGCCGCAGGAACGATCCGACCGTGCAAGGTTGTGATTTTCGGTGCTGGTGTGGCGGGACTACAAGCGATTGCTACTGCAAAACGCCTTGGAGCCGTAGTGGAGGTTTCAGATATTCGGCCAGAAACAAAAGAACAAGTGGAGTCTTTGGGTGGCAAATTCATTGAGGTCAAAGGAGACGATTCTGTAAAAATGGAAGGCGGATATATTAAAGGCGTTTCAGACGAGTTTCTCAAAAAACAGCAAGAACTTGTAGGGAAGCATGTCGCTGAAGCGGATATTGTCATCACGACGGCCTTGATCCCTGGCAAGAAAGCCCCCGTTCTCGTGACGGAAGACATGGTCAAATCTATGAAATCTGGTTCTGTCATCCTGGACATGGCTGTCGAACAAGGTGGAAATGTCGTAGGTAGCAAGCTCCATGAAACGGTCGTCCAAAATGGTGTCACTATCATTGGTGAGGGGAATTTGCCCTCATTATTGCCGATGAATGCGAGCGACTTATACGCTAAAAATATCGCTGCTTTTCTAACCCATGTAGCGGATGCTTCGGGATTCAAATGGGAAATGGATGAAGAAATAACGAAAGGCAGTATTATCGTGCACAACGGCAAGAATATGCTCAAACAGAGACTAACTCAATAACAAAACTAAACATAAAATAAAAATGGAACAAATTGCACAATTGTTTATCGAAAATCAGATGATGATTTATTTTATCATTCTGTCCATCTTTGTCGGAATAGAAGTTATCGGAGGAGTGCCTACGGTTCTTCATACACCATTGATGAGTGGCGCCAATGCCATCCATGGAGTGGTCATTGTAGGAGCTATCATCGTCATGCTCAATATGACCGAACCAAGTATCTTGAATTATATGCTAGGGTTTTTGGCAGTATTCCTGGGAACACTCAATGTCGTTGGAGGCTTTGTCGTAACCAATCGAATGCTTGAAATGTTTCAAAAAAAGTAAAATACAATTATACAACAGTCTATGACACCTACTACTATATTGCTTATCAAAGGACTCGCCTACCTATTTGGGTCCATTACATTTATTGTTGGCCTCAAAATGATGGGAAATGCCAAATCGGCAAGTCAAGGAAATAAACTCGCAGCCATAGGTATGGTTGCCGCCATTCTTGCGACTATAATCTTGCACACCGATGCTTCTGGTCAATTAGCTTCTGTCCCTGCAATTGTTTATTTTATAATTTTTGGAGCCATCGCTCTTGGAACGGTCGTCGGTTGGATGGCAGCCATGAGAGTTCAAATGACAAAAATGCCTGAACTAGTATCCATGTTCAATGGCATGGGTGGCGCTTGTGCTGCATTGATTGGACTTATGGAGTTTGCGCACAACACTGGTGAAGGCAAGACAGGAACCTTGATTGCCATTCTCCTCGGAATGGTCATCGGATCGATATCCTTTTCTGGTTCTGTGATTGCATTTCTAAAGCTCAACGGTACGATGGGAAAACCAATCCGCCTTCCGTTATACAATATTCTGAATACCGCCTTGCTTATCGGATTATCGATATTCACTGCTTATATGGTTCATATGAGTTCACAACCTGGGATAGACCATGTCTCTGCACCGATGGGTTTATTGTATGGATTATTTGCAGTTGCGATTATTTATGGAATTTTGTTTACCATACCTATAGGTGGCGCGGATATGCCAGTCGTGATTTCATTGTTAAATTCTTTCACAGGACTAGCAGCCGCATTTGGTGGCTTTTTGTATGATAATAAAGTGATGCTCACTGGAGGAATTCTCGTAGGCTCGGCTGGAACGCTCTTGACATTGATTATGTGTAAAGCAATGAATCGGCCGCTATGGAACGTCATTTTTGGTGCATTCGGCGGGTCATCTGGTGGCAGCTCCCTGGAAGTCGATGGATCTATCAAAGATATTTCAGTATCAGATCTAGCGGTGCAACTTAATTACTCCAAGAAGGTGGTCATCGTGCCTGGATATGGACTCGCAGTCGCCCAAGCCCAACATATAATCAAAGAATTAGAAAATTTACTAGAGGAGCGTGGTGTTGAAGTCAAATATGCTATTCACCCTGTTGCCGGTCGTATGCCTGGTCACATGAATGTCCTATTGGCCGAATCGAATGTCAGCTATGACAAATTGGTGGAGATGGATGAAATCAATCCTGAATTTGAGCAAACAGATGTGGTATTGGTAGTCGGTGCGAATGATGTCGTCAATCCAGCAGCAAAGTCAGATCCAAGTTCTCCAATCTATGGTATGCCAATCCTTGAAGTAGATCGAGCCAAAACGGTCATCGTCAATAAGAGATCTATGAATGCTGGTTATGCCGGAATCGAGAATCTTCTTTTTTACGATCCAAAATGCTCCATGTTTTTTGGAGATGCGAAAAAAGCATTGACAGCATTAGTAGCAGAGCTTAAAACGATGTAATTCAACTGTTTTCTGAAACATATCTCTTCCTATTTCTGGAATCTGACATCTATTTTCAACATTTTTCCAACAATTAAAATAAATCGTTGTACTTTTGCAGTCGATTTAAAAAAATGAAACCGCAGGTAGATAGTTCTACATGGGTTTGTATCTCTTTCTGGGTTTCGTTTTGATTGGATTATAGAATATATCCTCACGGGCCCGAAAGCAAAAAATGGAGACAAATAGTGTCTCTGCCGCTTCACGTTAGACTTATTTTCTGATATCCAAAAAATCGAATTATTCATTTTTTAAACAGAAAAGTCATTATGACAACATTTGCAGAAATGGGCCTAAGCCCAGAAACATTGAAATCTCTTATTGAACTGGGATTTGAGACCCCGACCCCTATTCAAGAACAAGCCATTCCTCAGCTTTTAGCTGGAGACATCGACTTGCTTGGACTCGCACAGACTGGCACGGGCAAGACCGCAGCTTTTGCGCTTCCAATTCTTGAAAAAATTGATCAAAATTCAAACAAGCCTCAGGCTTTGATTCTTTGCCCGACTCGTGAGTTGTGCATGCAGATCACCAAGGATATTGAGAAATTCTCTATCAATCACAAAAATGTAAGAACCCTTGCTGTCTATGGTGGAGCTAGTATTGGTGTTCAGATTCGCGACCTAAGACGTGGTGTTCAGATCATCGTGGCCACTCCTGGTCGAATGATAGACATCATCGAACGTGGAGAAGTGAATTTTGACGCTGTCAAAGTTCTAGTTCTAGATGAGGCAGACGAAATGCTCAATATGGGATTCAAGGAAAGTATCAATGAAATCCTCAAAAACACACCGGACGAAAAAAACACGTGGTTGTTTACTGCTACCATGCCTAAGGATATCAAGAATATCACAAAAAAATACATGAAGAATCCGGTCGAAGTTGCAGTTTCGGTCAATAAAGGAAATGACAATATAGAACATCAGTACTATTTGATCAATCCTCGTGATCGATATGCTGTTCTGAAAAGAATAGTCGATTTCAACCCAGATATTTTTGGAATCGTATTCTGTAGAACAAAAAACGAAACGAAGGATATCGCTGACATGCTTATCAAAGATGGATATAATTCTGATTCATTACACGGAGATCTCACACAGCAACAAAGAGATATTGTTATGAAGCGCTATCGTGAAAAATCATTACAACTGTTAATAGCTACCGATGTCGCTGCTCGTGGTATTGACGTCAGTGATGTGACCCATGTCATCAACTATGCATTGCCTGATGATGCGGAGAACTATACGCACAGATCTGGACGTACAGCTCGTGCCGGTAAGAAAGGTGTTTCTATTTCATTGATCACCAAGCGTGAAATGGGTAGATTGAGCGAAGTAGAACGAATGATCGAAAAAAGATTTACAAAAATCAATGTCCCAAGTGGTCCTGAAGTTTGTGAGAAACAATTACTAGCCTTGGTTCATCGTGCGAATGAAATCGTCATCAATGAAGAAGAAATTGCTCCATTTATGGATGCTGTTTATGCTGAATTTGAAACATTGACTAAGGAAGAAGTGATCAAAAGATTTACCTCAATGGAATTCAATAGATTCTTGGATTATTATCGAAATGCGCATGATCTAAACATGCGTGATGACAGAGGAGCTAGAGACAATAGCCTACCTCGAGGGGAGCGTGGGGAGCGTGGGGAATACAATCGTGAAGAGCGTCAAATGAGACCTCGCAATGAAAACGGCGCCATTCTTCCGCAGACAGGCTACACCCGCTTTTTTGTCAATGTAGGCAATATGGATAAAATCCAAAAAGGCGAATTGCTCAGATTGGTATGTGACGCTTCTGGTATCAGAGGAATCAGTATCGGTCGAATAGATATGAAAGATAAATTTGCTTTCTTCGAAGTAGAGGACAAGTACAAAAACGACGTAGTAAAAGCTTCTAGAAGTATGAGTCACAATGGACGCACACTCCGTGTCGATGTCGCTAGCGAGAATGGCGAGAACACACAAGGCCCGCGAACGGATAGACCAAGCGGTGGTGGAAGTCGATTTGACAAGCCAGGTGGATTTAGAAGTGATCGCGGTGGAAGCTTCGGCGGAGGTCGCAACGACCGATCAGATCGTTCTGATCGCAGTGATCGATCGGAAAGATCAGACCGCGGAGGCAATAGCCGATTCGGTGGAGGAAACTCATACAACAGTGGTGATCGATCACGATTCAAATCAAGCGAAAGAACGAATGATAAGCCACGTGAAGAAA
>CANHJR010000057.1 GCA_947461165.1 Saprospirales bacterium
CTATCATTTGCGCCCAATTTCTTGCCTTGGAGCTCTGGAAAAAAAACCAAAGATGAAACTAAAAATAGTCCTAATATATATGGCAATATACCCTTCAATCGATTTATCATTATGAATGTCTTTTGTACAAAAATAGTTTTTTCAATAAAAACAAGCGACAAATAATCCTAAACTTAAAAATTAGGTACTAAGTAATCTTCTGAACCATAAGATCATGACATTTCTTTGTCACTTTTGACCAATTATACTGATCATAAAATTCATTGCCTATTGCGTTTTGCAGATTCATAGATACCAAAATATTATCTACAAAGGCATCCCAATCTTGATCTCTAGACACAAGAAGCATATCGCCACAGGCTTCACGAAGCAACCCTCCTGCCCCGTTTTCAGTGCTCACAACACGAATATTATTCCCAAGGGCCTCCACTGCCTTGGTTTTGATACCTCCTCCACTCAGCATTGGATTGATCATGAGGTCAGCTATACTAAGAATCTCCGAGACATCATCTACAAATCCAAGGTAGCGAACTTGACCCTTCGTTTGCTCTACTCTCTCTTGCAATTCCTGTGGTAGGTTTTTTCCTATGATAAGTATTTGAAAATCGCTAGTCAACTTGATCAATCGCGGCCATATTTCATCTAATATATAGCGAACAGCATCTTCATTTGGTTGATAACCGAATGCTCCAATAAAGTAAAATACTTTTGTCGATTCTGTGATTGCGTATTTCAGCCGCAGCTCCATTATCCTTTCAGGCGAGATCATTGGTTTTGAAGCTAGTTCTGTACCAAAAGGTGAAAAGAAACAACGCTTAGAATCCAAATTGTAATTTCTAATTGCCCATTCTCTGTCCTCTAGTGCAACAAAAAAAATCAAGTTAGATTGACGCATAAGCCAGCCTTCATACCCTCTTAATAGGAACCACCACCACTTATCTAGAGATCGAAAACGCTCAGATTCTATGTTGTGAGAATAATGAATCAACGAGATATTGTGATACTTGCTCAAGGCCCAGGCTGTCATACCTAGGTATGGGTGAGAGCAAAATATAGCGTTTCTATTTTCTTCCTTAATAATTCGGGATAACTCGAAAAAATATGAAAATGGGATGTAAGGAGTTAACGACTTTCTAAAAACCTTCTTCAATTGAAAAGAAATAGGCTGTCTCAACAGATCAACTTGATTGCGGTCTGTACTTACAACAACATCCTGACAAAATGACGAAATACAATTATGGAAAAAAACATGCGCCATATGCCCTCCAAGCTTTGCAGGGAGAAATGTATAGGAAATCAATGATAAAAGTCGTAGACTGCTGTCTTGGTTCATTCCATAGTCTGGTCAATGAACAAATCTAAGAAGCTTTTGAGAAATCTCGAAGAATAAATAATCAAATGAAAATTATCGTATAGAAGTGGTATTCGTTCAAAGGAAATGTAAACTTAATTTCTCTTATCTTTCAGTCGTTGCATGAGCATTAACTTGAATTTTGATTCGGCTTCCATGAGCTGAACCACTTTGCGCTCTGGAAGTACTTTTCGGAATTTTTCAAGATATTCCTTCTTGAGATCGACCATGTCCTGCTCTTTATCGAGCATTTTATCTACTGATGATTCTCCTGACTCTCGCATTTCTTCACGCTGAGATCGTCTGACGTCTTTGCGCTTTTGTGCATACTCACTGTATATCGGGAAGAATGCATCTACTTCTTGAGAAGTCAATTGCAATTCCTTGGTAATAAAATCCTTCTTGACATTCTCTACTCTATGATCATCTTGCGCAGATAGTGTAGTTGATAAAAATAATACGAATGCAATTATTGTGATTTTTTTCATATTGATCTAATAATGTATTTTGTTTTTAAGTTTAGTCTTGATTAAATTGATTTTACGTCAAGACCTTCATTCTCTGCGATGTATTTTTTGATTTCCTCATTGGTCAAGGAATCTAAATTTACATATTGTTTTGAATCTTTCTGAATATTATCTACGAATTCATCTTCATTTTGCAAGTAGCAAAGCATGTCATCCTGACTCAAATTAAACTCATCTTGAGTGTTTATGATAGTGAAAATACCAAAACCAACAAAGGCGATAGAAGCTGCCATAGCCAATTGGGCTCTACTAGAAAATCGCTCCCACAAACTTACAGAAGCTGCCTTTGGCTGGGATTCTGCTTGGATCTTTGACCAGATATTATCCTCCAATCCATTTAGATAATCCGCTGCAATCGACTCATTATTGACAAAATAGTGCTTCGGAATATTGCCTAATGTAGATTTCTGCTCTTGTAGTTCTTCTCTTATCTCTGTGTTCATAATTATCGTATTTAATTTCGTCTATTATTCTCCTGTTTTTTAGATGAATTTCTACCCTATTGGTTTAATTTTTCTTAATAAATTCTTCAATTTTTTTAACTGCATGATGAAAAGATGCTTTGAGCGCGCCTTCGGAGGTTCCAGTAACATCCGCGATCTGTGCATAGGGCATTTCCTCATTGTATCGATAGTGAAAAATAAGTTTTTGTTTTGATGGCAGCGTTTCTATAGCTTTATCTATTCTTGCTAATATTTCTTTGTAATCGTATTTTTCGTGATTGAAGAGCGGATCTGATGACTTATCATCCAGTGTCGGCTCCATGAGTTCCCAATCTGCAAGATTCTGCTTTTTGCGTCCCTGTAGATAAGAAATCGATTCATTATAGGCAATACGATACAGCCAAGTAGATAGCTGACTCTCACCCTTAAACCCAGTTATATTTTGCCAAACTTTGATCCAAACGCTCTGCATAACTTCTTCAACATCATCGTGATGATCCACGATACGTTTGATCTGCCAATATAGCTTATCTTTGTATTGCGAAATCAAATGCCTCAATCCAAGCTCCAAAGTCGTTGGAGACTTGCACAGTGTTAAGATTTCGTCGTCTTTCAACTTCATCTATTTCTGTAAATGGAATGAATTGGTTATACCTTCGATGTCATCCCGATATTTTTGAAATCGTTGTTCTCCTCTTATCCATATCGTCAGTACCAACTTTCGCTGGCCTTTGACTAATAGTTTTTGGAAATAGTAAATTGGATCTTTTTCGTCTTTAAAATGCCCCGTGATTTTTGACAATTTATTGTATTCCTGATCCCTTGTTGTGTCTATTTTGAAATCCATCAACGAATTTGTAATACGAGATGAAGACTGTCTCCAAGCACTATCTTCAGATATTTCATTGGACAAAGGAACGACCACCAAATAAAAATTTCGAAACCGATTTGCGTATTCCACGATGGCATCCTCAGACAATTCATCCTCAGATAAATATCCAGGCAAGGTCAAACTCACATTTTCCTTTTGAATGTGTATAGGTCTCGTTTGGTCTCGGCATCCACTAGTGAATATCGCTACCCCAATTATTATTAAAAAATTACTAAGCTTCATCGTGAATACGTTTTTTTGATTTTTCTAATCTCAATCCAAGATCAAATATACCTTTTAATTCATCCATTCTCATTTCATGGCTTACACGAAATTGATAGGTTCCTTTTTCGCTAAAAACAAATTTTCGCATAATGAAAACTCGCTGAAAGCAAATATCCCCAGAACATTTTCCAAGCCATTTTCCAGCGTCATCGCACAAGGGAATTGAAATGGTTTGACTCTTGACTATGCCTGAAGGCAAAATGGTTAGCACGTTGAGATATACATTCATATACTGAAATATATCACGATGTCTAATGTTTATGGACAAATCAAATTGAGAATTGGAATCAGGGACTTCACAATCATAAACCAAGGTATCCTGAATACCCCAACCGCCATAATTGACTGGTATATTTTTTTCATATACGATATCGGTATCACATCCAAAAATTACAGACACGCTTAGTATCCATAGCATCCAGTACTTCATGGTTTACTTCTTATTGTTATTGTTTTTATGGTTTGGATTTCTTCGATTTGGATTGTGCGGTGGACGTGGACCCTGATTTGAATTCGGATTCTTATTCGGGTTCTGATTTGGATTTATCTGTCCAGAAGGACCATTTTGATTCCCACGATTTCTATTTCGATTCTTATTATTGTTGTTTTTCTTGTTCGATTTCTCGATCGTCTTCAATTGAATTTGGCCTACAAGATCCTCGTCCTTTTCTGCCGCTTCTACTACTTTTTCTTTGATAGCTAGAGAAGCAAGACTGGCAGGTTTTTGACCTTTCTTATTCATTTCTACAATTTTCTTGACGTCTTCTAGCGTCAACTTGTAGTAATCACTTGCTGGATCATTTTTATACGTCAGAAGATACTGTCTTTTAAGAATTTCTGTTTTTCGAATGATAGCTGTGCCCTCCTCTGTCTCTATGGTTGAAAGATTCGTAGGAAATTCTCTCACCGCTTCAACATACTGTGAAAGCTCATAATTGAGACAACATTTCAATCGACCACATTGTCCCGATAGCTTCTCTACATTGATGGATAGATTTTGATATCGAGCGGCATTGGTCGTGACTGATGGAAAATCATTGAGCCAAGTACTGCAGCATAGTTCGCGTCCACAACTTCCAATTCCTCCTATTCTAGCGGCTTCTTGACGAGCACCAATATGCTTCATTTCGATTTTTACTTTGAACTCAGTCACATATTTTTTGACAAGTTCTCTGAAGTCAATTCGGTCATCCGCTATAAAATAAAAGGTAGCTTTTTTGCCGTCAGCTTGAAATTCGACTTCGGAAATTTTCATATCCAACTTCATATTGCGAGCGATCAGTCGAGCCCTGATCATTGCTTCCTTTTCTTTGGATCGGAAGCTATCCATGATTTCCAATTCTTTTTGCTCTGCCTTGCGAAGAATTTTCTGAAGTGGCTCCTTGTTTGGATCTACTCGATTTTTCTTCATTTGCATCTTGACCAATTCGCCTCGAAGGGACACCTTGCCGATATCATATCCGCTGCTTCCTTCTACCACGACGAATTCCTCCTTAAGCAGATCGATTCGTTTTTCATTGATAAAATAGCCCTTGTGAGTACCATTGCGAAAACTAATTTCTACGACATTGTATTCATCAACACCTGAGGCGAACTGTATATTGCTGAACCAATCAAAAACATTTTTTTTGTTGCAGCCTCCAGTACTACATCCGCCTGAACTACAACCACCACTTGAACATCCCATGTTTATATATTATCTAAATTATAATTTAGTACTTATCATTTCAAACTCCTTGCGATTGAGAATTCTTCCCAATTCAATCCCCAAAGATACGAAACTAATTTTCATATTAGCATTTCCATAAACTGCGCGAATGTTATTATCCACAATTTTCATCCAAGCCTCTATCTGATCTAGTTCTACGATCGATTCATAGTGTTGAATCACCGCCATCAATACTTCTGAGGCGCTGCACGTCCTCGTCGTTTTGTATCGCATCAACTGGTGAACAAAATAAAGCATAAATTCAAGAAACTTCACCTGCAGCTGCTTGTTTTGTCCTGCCAGATCTTCGCATGACTCAAGCATAAAATTGATGTTTTGAAACTTTCTGGTTTCAAACTTTGTCAATCCTCGCATAAACTTTCTCAGAGCCTGCTCTAGAGAGAATTCACTGTCAAAATCATCAATGTACCGAATCGCTTCGATGAGATCTCCATTGGCAAATCGCACGGCATTGACCAGTATATCTTCACTTGCCTTGGATCTGTGTTCGCGAACATAATTATCAATGAATGTATCACTAATCGATTCCATTCTATGAATATTACACCTCGATATAATGGTCGGAAGTAGTCTCTCCATTGATTCTGCAATCAGGATAAAAATCGTCTCAGAATTTGGTTCTTCCAAAATTTTCAAAATCTTGTTGGACTCCAATCCCATCTCCTCTACCATCCATATGACTTGAGTCTTGTACCCATTGCCATGTGCAGTCATAGACATATTGTTGAGGATATCTGAAATTTCTTTGGCTCGGATCGTGGCATTGTATTGTCCGTGGTGATCCATCCAATCTTTAGAATCAAAAATGCCTGATTTTTCTGAGTAAATCGCTCTAAAATCCTCCATCAATTCTCCGCTGAGCTTATCAATCTTGAATGATGGCATGGTAAAGTGAATATCGATATGGCTCAATTTGTCTATCTTGACACAATTGGAGCAACTGCCACAACTATCATTTGTTTTCCTGTCAGAGCAATAGATGTATTTGAGAAATGCCATGGCTATAGGCAGTGTGCCCATACCCATTTTCCCGACAAAAAGATGTGCGTGATGTAGCTTATCACTGTTGACTTGCGTGATAAGCGATGTTTTCAGGCTTTCGTTTTCAATTACATTTTCAAAAGAAATCATATTCAATTTTTCTGCGCTATTACGCTGATTTCTATCATTGCATCTTTTGGAAGTCGAGCTACCTCGACTGTTTCCCTTGCTGGATATGGTTCATTGAGGTAGGAAGAATAAATGCCATTGATGATTTGAAATTGGTTCATGTCCTTGATAAAAATAGTCGCTTTGATCACATGGTCAAACGTGAGTCCAGCCTCGTGAAGCAATGCCTTTAGATTGGCCATCACACGATGGGTTTCCGTTTCGATTGTTTCATTATCCATTTCACCGGATTCTGGGATCAGTGCGACTTGTCCACTTGTAAACAAGAGATTCCCTGCCCAAACGGCTTGACTATATGGCCCAATAGCTGCAGGAGCTTTTGTGGTATTTATGATTGACTTTGTCATACTATGTTTGAAAAATTGATGATATGTTGTTTTAAGGTGCGACATCTTCCATTCTCAGATCACAAGCTCTCACCTTGATATCAGGTCGACCTGCAAATTTGAAGACAACATCATTCATTCTGAATTTGTAATGGGTTCCAAAGTTGGTTATTTGGAACATAGAATCTTTGTAATCTGCGTCAGTCATGACATATTCGAAGCCTCTATGTTGGATTTTGAGACTGCGAATCAAGCTCTTTTTGTATATAATCGATTCGGAAGAATCTGGAGTCGCGAAGACCTCAACGGAGAGCGCATTTGCAAAACTGTATCTCCAAGAAAACTGATGGTATCCTCCTCCTTGAATAAATCGAAACGTGTCATTGATATGTCTAATCGGAAATGTATCGACCTGATCGACCATCCACATATCGCCGCTCTCGCAGACAGAAGTAAGGTTTTTGGGCTCATCCTTGGCACAGGCTAGAAATAGCATCATCGATAAGACTATAGACGCATACACGGCCTTCATCATGTTTGTTTTTTCAAGCAAATTATTCATTTCATTTTCATCTGGTCATTGGCAAATTTATGCATTCTTCAATTAAAA
>CANHJR010000058.1 GCA_947461165.1 Saprospirales bacterium
ATCTCACTCAATCCCGATTAGATAAATGGGTACCGATGGTTCTGAATTCATTTGGCTATTAAATGATGTAAGATATGAATCGAAACATAATTCTCATTCTAACCATTTTTATGCTTACAAATCAAATGGCTTGTAAGAAAAAAACCTGTCCTGCATACAATGAAAATTTAAAGGAAGAATATAAAATCAATAAAAACACGAAACACAAAAAAGCAAGAATGTTTTAAAGACATCACAAGAAATATGATAAATTTTAATAGAAAAAGCTGGGTCGAAGGCAGCGAAAAAACACAATTTCCAATTCAAAACTTGCCATTTGGAATATACTCTACACATTCAAAAACAAAACGAATTGGTGTAGCAATTGGAGATAATATCTTAGATCTTCAAGTATTAGTAGAGGCAAAAAAAATCAACCTTCCATTAAGTGTCGTTTCAAACTCTTTTCTAAACGACTATATTGCATTAGGAAAGCATGTAACCAATCAAATTAGGTTAGATATCGCAGACTTTTTAGATATCACTAATCCATCAAACGCCGCTATCAATGCCCTGGATCTAATGTCGGAGGCAACACTTCATCTTCCAATCCAAATAGGAGATTATACCGACTTTTATTCATCCAAGGACCATGCTACCAATGTAGGGAAAATGTTTCGAGATCCTGCCAATGCTCTTCTGCCAAACTGGCTTCATCTACCTGTCGGATATCACGGGCGTGCCTCATCCATCGTAGCTTCTGGCACTAGCTACCACAGACCAAAAGGGCAAACGAAACCAGTGGAAACAGAACCCCCTATTTTTGGACCATCAAAACGTGTGGACTTTGAACTAGAAATGGGATTTGTGATCGGCAAGGAGACACAGATCGGGCAAACAATTTCTACTAAAAATGCAGAAGATTACATTTTTGGACTTATGTTGTTCAATGACCTCAGTGCTCGCGATATTCAGCAATGGGAGTATGTGCCCTTAGGGCCTTTTCTTGCAAAAAATTTCTGTTCAGTAGTGTCTCCTTGGGTTGTCACATTGGAAGCATTAGATGCATTTCGTGTCGAAGGAGAAGTTCAAAACCCTCAAGTTCTTCCATATCTTAGCTTTGACGGATTGAAAAACTACGATATAACATTAGAAGTTGCATTGACACCAGAAAATGGTCAAGAAACGGTTGTTTCTCAGTCAAATTTCAAGTACATGTACTGGAATATGTGTCAGCAATTGGCTCATCATACTGTCAACGGATGCAATGTTCGTGTTGGCGACATGATGGCTTCAGGGACTATTTCTGGACCGGAAAAACACGAATTTGGATCTATGCTAGAACTTGCTTGGAAAGGAACAGAACCGATCCAAATGAACGATGGCTCAACGCGAACATTTATGCAAGACCTTGACACCTGCACAATCCGTGGATGGGGCGAAAAGGACGGAGTTCGAATTGGTTTTGGCGAATGTAAATCAACATTACTTCCAGCTTTATAAATCGATTAAATTTTCCCTATAATGATTCAACGAATTCAGACTGTTTTTTGGTTTATTGCCGTCATTCTAATTTTAGTATACTCCTTTCAGGTTTATGATAGCCTCAATGACTTCCGAAATTATCAGCACCCAGAACTAGCAACATTGACAGGATTAACTATTATCGCTCTCCTTCTCGCTACGTTTTCATTTCATCGAAGAAAAAGGCAATCTTATTTTTCAGCTGTAGCCATAGTATTATTGCTTCTTCAAGGGATTGAATTGATTAGAATGTCGAGTGAAATCGAATCACAATCCCGTTTCATTTCATTTATTTTGTTAGGATTAGCATTATTTTTCAATATTTGCGGTAGTATCGCTCTAGGCAGAGATATCAAACTATTAGAACATTCATCTCGACTGAGATAAGAAAAACAATACAATGGCCAAAACAACCAAATCAGCAAAAAAAACGACTACAGGTCTTAATATTCCATTACTTGCAGCTATTTCAGAAATGCCCGGAACATCTGGGTTTGAACAACCTATTAGAGAGCTCATTTTGAAAACGATAAAAGATCTTGCAGATGAAATCACTGTTGATCCACTTGGCAATGTCGTTGCTCTAATGAATGGCACAGATTCATCAAAAAAAGTGATGGTACCTGCACACATGGATGAGATCGGATTCATTGTCACCCATGTAGACAACGATGGATTTGTAAGGTTTCATACCTTGGGAGGCTTTGACCCTAAAACACTTACGGCTCAACGAGTAATCATTCATACCAAAACAGGAGATATCATAGGAGTCATGGGCTCCAAACCTATTCATGTAATGACTCCTGAAGAACGAACAAAATTGCCTCAAATTCAAGATTATTTTATTGACCTTGGAATGAACAAGGAAGATGTTATAAAAAAAGTTGCCATTGGAGACCCTATTACTCGACAAAGAGAACTCATCGAAATGGGTGATTGTGTCAACTGCAAATCGCTTGACAATCGCGTTTCGGTCTTTATCCTTATTGAAACAATGCGTGCACTCCAGGGGAAGAAACTACCCTATGATTTCTATGCGGTATTTACTGTTCAAGAAGAAGTTGGTCTTCGCGGAGCCACCGTCGCTGGTCATTATTTAGACCCAGATTTTGGTATATGTTTGGATACGACCATAGCTTATGATGTTCCAGGCAATCGCGATTTTGACAAAATAACCAAACTTGGACATGGAACTGCCATTAAAATCATGGACGGTTCCGTTATTTGTGATTACAGGATGGTTGAATTCATGAAACAAACCGCCGAAAAAGCTAAAATCAAGTATCAAATGGAAATTCTAACAGCAGGTGGTACCGATACAGGTGCTATGCAGCGAATGTCCAAAAACGGTTCTATTGTTGGAGCTGTTTCCATCCCTACGAGACATATCCATCAGGTAATAGAGATGTGTCATCAGGAGGATATTCAGCATAGTATTGACTTATTAGCAGCCTGTGTTCAAGGATTGGACAAATTTGACTGGAGTTTCAAGTAACTCCTTTGATTTATATGTATAAACTAGCACTCAAAGAGTATCTTCTAGATTTCGAAATAGCTTCATTTGAATCTGCTAAAGAACGATTTGACATGGTTAATCCAAGTTTATCCTTTGACATTTTCCAGTTGGAAGATGAGTTAAAAAAAATAGATGCTGGCAACCAAAGCGATTTGAATAATATCGGTGACCTAAGATCTATGCTAAATCATAGAACAAATGTTAAACTATTACACAAATACTCTTTTGAAGATCATACTGAAATAAAAACTGGCAGTGTAGTTCTGATTAATGAGACCTTGTATGTCATAGCGATTGAGAAGGATCCCTTTCTTTTTGAAGGCCAGCTCATCACAGGAATAGATGAAAAAAACGAACTTTTTCAAATCATCAAAGGCAAAAAAAAAGGAGCGACTTGTCTGCAATATGGTAAACTTTATAGTGTAAAAGAGGTTAAATAGAAAATTAGTAACTTCTATCCTTTAAAACTAAAGTACCCTTTCTACCTCTTCGATCTTCATTTTTTTCCAAGAAGAAAAGTCACCTGCAATAATATGTTCTCGTGCTTCTCTCACCAACTCCAAATAAAAGCTTAAGTTATTGATACTAGCTATTTGCATGGCCAATAGTTCACCGCATTTGAAAAGATGCCTCAAATACGATTTTGAAGTAGTCCGGATCAGCGTATTTTGAGAACGCTGATCAATAGGAGACAGATCTAGCTCCCACTTTTTGCTTTTTGCATGCAAAACACCTTGATGTGTAAAAAGATATCCATGTCGAGCATTTCTCGTAGGCATGACACAATCAAACATATCGATACCACGATCGATCGCTTCCAAAATATTTGATGGCGTGCCGACGCCCATGAGGTACCTTGGAGCCGTTTTTGGCAAAATATTATTGACGACTTCAATCATGTCATACATTTCATGATCTGGTTCACCCACTGCCAGTCCACCGATGGCATTACCCAGTGCTCCTTTGTCCGCAATATATCTTGCAGATTCGATTCGGAGATCTTTGTATACCGATCCTTGAACTATTGGAAATAATGTTTGGGGATATCCATAATGTGATTCTGTTGATTCAAATCTCTGAATACACCTATCAAGCCAGCGATGCGTCATTGCGATAGATTTCTTTGCATAGTCATAGTCGCAAGGATATGGAGTACACTCATCAAACGCCATTATGATATCTGCACCTATCTTTCGCTGAACATCCATTGCGTTTTCTGGAGTAAACCAATGATACGACCCATCAATATGGGAGGCAAATCGTACACCTTCTTCTGTTATTTTTCTGCGATGTGCAAGAGAGTATACTTGATATCCTCCACTATCCGTTAGCATTGGCCGATTCCATCCATTAAACTTCTGCAATCCACCTGCATTGGCGATCACATCCATTCCTGGCCTTAGATACAAATGATAGGTATTGCCTAGAATGATGTCCGATTTGATGTCATTTGACAATTCTGTGAAATGAACGCCTTTCACTGTACCTTGCGTGCCAACAGGCATAAAAATAGGAGTCTGAATCCTGCCATGTGCTGTTTGAATAGAACCAGCACGCGCCTCAGATCCAATACAAGTAGTCTCTAAGTTAAAAAAAGCAGTCAAGATAAAAAGCAGATAAAATTAACGAACAACCAACGTCTCAGAAGTCAAATTGGTCAACGTATCACCATGTAGCTCTTTCAAAAGCGAGTCAACTTCCTCGCCAGTAAAATTACAAAACCATCGATCAGCTCGCGCTTCTATAGAAGGCAATCCCTTACCTCGCACCGTATCACAAATGATAACACTTGGCTTCTCGGCGTGAAAAGGTAAAGCAGTGAAGCTGTCATGAAGTGCTTGATAATCGTGACCATCTATTCGTCGGACCTCTGCTCCAAAGGCCACAAATTTGTCTACAAATGGTTCTAATGGGATTAAATCCTCTGTTGCCATATTCGCTTGAAAATGATTGCGATCTACGACGATGGTGAGATTATTCATTTTCTTCGCACTTGCTACCAACATCGTCTCCCAAACACTCCCTTCATCACATTCACCATCCCCTACAATACATATGATTTTGTTATTTTGACCTTGCATTTTACAATCATAAGCGACACCCAAAGATACAGCAGGCAGATGTCCTAGTGATCCTGAGTGGAATTCAATGCCATCAATAGCACGATTTGGATGCCAGTATATGGAATCGTTACTTTTTAGGTGATTTTGATAAAGACGGTCTTTGGTCATCCATCCTTTTTCGACAAACATGCCATAGAGAGCTGGTACGTCATGCCCTTTTGACAAAAACAAATAATCGCGATTTGGATCCTTAAAATTGTCTGGGCCAATATTGAGGTAAGAATGATACAAGTATACCAATATGTCAGCACAAGACAATGACGCTCCTATAAAGCAACCACCATTCGTGCTCATATTGACAATATGTTCTCGAACTCGAAGCGCTATTTCGTTATACTCTCCAAGTTTCTCAGTTGATAATTTCTCTGCCATTATTTTCCTTTCTTTGAATGTGTAATTTAAAATCCAAAAATCGCCTTCAAATCTAGTTCTTTGATCGGACCAAACTCTTGGACATCTTCCATTTTCAATTTCGATTTATCACCCATAATTACCGTTGTAAAGTCCTTGTTTGAAATTCGCTTTTGAAATTCGGCAACAAACTTAGTTAAATTGGTTGTTTTAATAGCTGCCAACACATCTTTGCGGTAATCGTAGTCAAATCCTAAATCCTTCATATTTAAGCTTGCCCAGTATATATTGTCTCTAACAATTCGATCAGAAGATATTTGTTTTATCACACTGTTCTTTGAATTGTTGAATTGAATCTCTACACTTGGATTCGTGTTCATGAGTTTCTTAAACTCTTTTGCAGCTGTTCCCATTTTGTCGGCCTGTGTTCCAATAAAAGATTGGAAGAAAAATGGCTCTCCTTTGAGAGCAGGTTTGACATAGCTTGAGTTAGCAGAATAAGCCAATGCTTTTTGCTCTCTCAACTCTTGGAATACGATGGAGGACAACCCTGAACCAAAAAAGTCATTATACATCGACTGGAAAGGAAGAATTGTTTTGTCATATTTGTCAGCTTGGCGTGTCATCATTATCTGCGCCTGCACCATATTCGGGTAGTTATAAAACAAAATATTGTTTTGCTGTGTTGGAGTCACTGCAAGTTCATGTAGTTTTTTCGGGGCAGTTTTGAATTTTGCTGTTTTGTAAAATTTGGGAATGCTTTTCAAAATTATAGATTCGTTCTGTCCATAAAAAAACAAATCATGCTTAATTTCGGTTAGTTTGTGGATGAATTCAACAATCGTTTCCGGTTTTGTACTCGTGAGCTCTTCGTCCGAATAGACGGTATTATATGGGTTTACTGGGCCATATTTTGCATAAGTGACCATAGCCGTAAAGATAGAAGACTTGCTAATCTTTGCATTATCCCGTTCCTTTTTGAGGTTGGATATCATCGATTTCCATGATTCTTCGTCGACCTTGCACGTATTTAGATTGTCATAAAGAAGTTTTATGCCAGTTGACATATTTTGCTCCAATCCAGATAGCGTAATTATCAATTTATCTCTTTGGACACTTGTAGCAATTTCTAAGCCATTTTTAAATAATTCTTCTTTGAAGTCCTCATTGCTCAAATCCTTGGTTCCAAGAAAATCAATGTACTTTGTCGCAAGCATAGATTCTTTAGAATGATCTTTTCCAAATGGAAAAATAATGCAGTATTTTGCAAATGAATTCTCCTTGTTTTTTATGAAACTAAATTTAGTTCCCAATCCAATCTTTGTTTCTTTTATTTCCGTTTTAAAGTCCACAAAAACAGGATCAATTATCGGGCTTTTCATTTCCGAGATCCTCTTGAAAAAATCAGAAGAAACATCTCTATTCAGAACAACTGGAGTGATCTGAGGCTTCTCAACTTTTGCTCTATCTTCTTTGCCTTTTCTTTTGTATGAAACGGCATAGTTATCTCCTAGGTACTTGTTGGCAAAATCGACAATATCTTGCTTTGTAAGCTTCCTCATGTCTGCAATTCTGCTGGCGTAGTCTGACCATTCTATATTATTTGTAAAAGCGGCTACAAAAGCACCCGCGCGGGCTTGATTGGTCTCATAGCTTTTGATCATCTTGAGCTCGATATCATTGATACCTGCCTCAACAAGCCAACTATCAAATTCGCCCTTTTTTATTTTCTCGACTTGTTCTAAAAGCAATGTTTTGACATCGTCCAATGACTGACCAGTCATTGGTTTGCCATATAG